>CAMWSA010000033.1 GCA_947176785.1 uncultured Lachnospiraceae bacterium | reverse complement strand
AAGCGTCTGCATATTCATCACGGGCCTGTGTGCTTTCCGGGAACATGCGGAACTCTTAAATAAGAAGGGAGAAATAACATGACAATCTTAAAAACGACAAATCTAAAAAAATATTACGGCAAAGGCGAGAGCCTTGTGAAGGCACTGGATGATGTGAATGTATCCGTGGAAGACGGACAGTTCGTAGCCATCATTGGCACGTCGGGCAGTGGAAAGTCCACGCTGCTGAACATGCTGGGGGGACTGGACACTCCTACCTCCGGCGGCGTGACCGTAGAGGACAGGAGCATCGAAAAGATGGGAGAGGAACAACTCACTGTTTTCCGCAGGCAGAGAATCGGTTTTATCTTTCAAAACTATAACCTGATCCCCTACCTTACCGCCTATGAAAATATTGTATTGCCCGTGCGTCTGGACGGCAGGACGGAGGATGCAAGGTTCCTGGAGCAGATTGTGCAGTTTTTGGAGTTGGAGGGCAAGCTGAAAAACTATCCCAGCCATCTGTCCGGCGGCCAGCAGCAGCGGGTAGCCATCGCCAGGGCGTTGATCTCCAAGCCGGCCATTATTCTGGCTGACGAGCCCACCGGCAATCTGGACAGCCGCACCAGCGACAAGGTGATTGACCTGCTGAAGACGACCGCCGATAAATTCCGGCAGACCATTGTGATGATCACCCACAATCCGGAGATTGCCGAAAAAGCGGATGTGAGAATCCGTATAGAAGATGGGAAAATCGTATAAAAGGGAGGTAGTCTACATAATCGGGCAGCATGTGACGTGCAGAAAGGAAAATCTAACCTCTCGTGCGTATAGTATAGAAAAGAGGGTAATATGAACAGCAAAAAAATAACCAGTAAAATGATATCATTGATGTCCGGGCAGAGTCTGAAAACCAGCCGTATGCGCAATATTTTCGTGATGATTACCATTGCCCTGGCATCGGCCCTTCTCACGGGAATCCTGGCATTTTCCATGGGGCAGGAGGAGCAGAACAGAAGAGAACTGGCCCACAGGCAGCAGGTGAGCTTCTACAACCTGACAAAGGAGCAGGCAGAGGCTCTGAAGAGGGATGAGCGGATCTCCTTCCAGATCCAGGTAAAAACGGGAGTGCTAACAGAGATGGGGAACATCAGCTTTATGCCATACTATGTCAGCGAAATGTCCGACGAGATCCGGGTGGGGCAGCTGGAAAGCGGAACGCTGCCATCCCGGGACAATGAGGTGGCTGTCTGCGGTGCCATGCTTCGGAGGATGGGCATAGAGCCTAAGGAGGGAAGCAGTGTGACCTTTCCTTTTTATGACGGCAGCACAGAAACCTTTACCGTCTCCGGCATCCTGGCAGGAAGTGATGAAGCAAAGCAATATTCCGTGTTTTTCTCCCGGGGTTATGCGGAGCATGGCAGCCAGTTGGCCGGTCAGCCCTATGAGGTGTATGCAAAACTGTCTGATGCGGCCTTTCTGTCGGCTCAGGAATGTAAGAATCTGATGTATCAGATCGGCCAGGAGCAGGGGATCGAGAGGAAATATGTGAATCCCTCCAAAGCTTTTCTGGATTCCCTTACTCCGGACTCTCAGACCGTGATCCTGTGGGGGCTGGTGGGGGCGGTGATTCTGCTGGCCTGTACTTTGGTAATCTACGGCGTATTTTACCTGTCCGTCATAGGAAGAATCCACCAGTTTGGACAGCTTCGCACCATTGGCATGACCAGAAAGCAGATGAAAAAGATGGTCTCCAGAGAGGGCGGTATGTTGTTTCTCCGCTCCGCCCCCTTGGGCATGGCCATCGGTGTAGTGGTGGGCTATGCCCTTATCCCCGACGGATTCAGCCTCGGCAATATGTTGGCAATTCTGATTGCGGTATTTGCCGTAATCTATGTGATCACCATGATTTCCGTGCATAGGCCCGCTAAAATAGCGGCGGCTGTCTCACCCATGGAGGCGCTGCGCTATGTGCCCCAGGAGGAGATGAAGCAGACGGGAGGCAGGAAGCTGTGCCGCAGGCTGACATCCCTGGGCCTGGCGACCATGAATTTTTCCAAAAATAAGAAGAAAGCGGTCATTACCATGTTATCCCTGGGCCTGGGCGGCATTCTCTTTATGACGGCGGCCACCTATATGTCTTCTTTCGACAAGGATAATTTCGCCAGACAGGGATATTTTCGAAATGCGGAATTTTATATCTATTATACCCGGGCGGCAATGGAATTGAGTGAAAACGGTATCAGCGGTCTGCAGGCCCAGGCTCCTCTGGACGGAGATATGGCTGCGGAGATTTCCGCTCTGGAGGGGGTGGAAAGGGTGGATCAGGTTAAGTATTTTGGGGTGCGTTTTGATTTGCCCCAGCGGGATGAATATGGCAGCAATGATATGATTTATCCTCTGACAGCCCAGGAGACGGAGCAAATCGGGCAATACCTGGAAGACGGAAGTGCGGACTATGACAAGCTGATGAGCGGCGATTACGTTCTGGCCGCAGGCAACGGCACCGTCCAGGAAATCTATGGATGGCAATTCCGGACGGGCGACAGGATTACGCTGCACTACTATGACGGCATTCAGACAGCAGAAAGGGAGGTTACGATTCTGGGAATTGTAGATGACCGCTTTGTGCTGGAACACAATGGGCTGGAGGGATGGTTTTTGATGCCCGAACAGGCTATACTGGACTTGGTGGAATATGACAGCCTGAATACCGGCTTGCTGGTGGCGGCATCTGCGGCGCAGGAATCCGCGGTGGGAGATGCGCTGGAACAGATGGTGGCAGAGAGGGCGGAACTGGGCCTGGAAACCCTGGCGGAGCGCAGGGCGGCTTATGCCCGGAATATGGATCAGATTTTTGGCGCCATCAGCGGTTTGGCGGTATTCATTATGATGTTCAGCATATTGAGTATGATGAACACACTGATTACCAATATCGTCACCCGCAGGCAGGAACTTGCCATGCTGGAATCCATAGGTATGGGCAAGGGGCAGCTTCGAAAGATGCTGCTGGGGGAGAGTCTGCTGCTGGTACTGGCTGCTGTGGGCGTGACCATGACTGTCGGCACGCTCTGCGGATATGTACTCAGCGGGATGCTGTACAGGAGAGGCGCTTTCTATATGGCATTTCGATTCCCTACAGGGCTTGCCCTGGCCTATGGCGGTGTGCTGACCATCGTCCCCATCCTCATCACACTCATTATCATGCGCCGCTTTGCGAAGGATGCGTTGGTAGAACGCCTTCGGGGGGCGGAAAACGGGTAAAAAGGAGACAATGCGGCTTCATAAATCCTAAGGAATTCATCAGGAAGAGAGTTCTCTGAGTAAGGAGACTGTAATGCAGGAACTTTTGTTAAAAATTAACGGGGGAAAGGACTTTGTAATCATAACGCCACAGATGCTTTCCGCTTTGATCGTGCAGATCCACAGGCTTCCGGAGCGTGAGTTAAGGGTGGCGGTCAAAGAAATCCTGCCTGAAGATCTGGAAAAATATATAGAGAAAATCATTAACACCAATCGTTTTACAGCATCCTGCTTTCGGTACAGCCATATTCTGGAAGACCCGATTACAAAGAAAGAACTGCACCGAATTCTGAGAGGGCAGCTGGAAGTGATGGAGATGAATCAAACAGCCTGCTTTCATAGCATTGTGCTGGCAGATACCATCAGCGGAGAGGCAGGGTTTGACATTGCCTGCACGGAGCCGTTTTTCTGGGCCTGTAAGGACTCCATGGTAAAGTTTGCCTACGTTTGTCCTGACGGTGAACAGGAGACTCTGGTTTTGGAATACGGGGAACAGAGTTTTGCATCTGTAGGCAACAGGCGGAAATAAACTATGGAAACAAGCCCTTCCTCAGGAAGTGATCAGGGACGAATTGCTGGCGGGGAAGGGGACACAGTTTGACCCCCGGATCGTGGAAATTATGCTGAAGATGGTGGATGAGGATACAGAGTACCGGATGCGCCAGTCCGACGATCAGCAGAAGACGGTGCTGGCGGTGGATGACGAAGAGATCAGCGTGGAACTGATCAAGAATATATTTGATACACAGCCGGCCTACCGGCTCCTCACCGCTTCCGGCGGTGAGGAGGCGATTCAGCTGTTACAGGATGGCAGCGTGGATCTGGTACTGCTGGATCTGGAAATGCCCGGCATGAACGGATTGGAGGTCTTAAAGCATATTAAGGAAATCCGTGACATGCCTGTGATGTTCCTAACAGCTGCAAAGAACCTGGCTACTATGGAGAAAGCCAGGAAACTGGGGGTTGAGGACTATATCACAAAGCCCTTTATGCCCCAGATCCTGCTGGAGACCGTGTATGGCGCATTGAATTGGGAGGGATAGCCGGGACTATTTTTCGTTTAAATACAACTGTACCCGGTTCTGGATAGTGGCGGCAACCATCCCGATATCCTTATCCCCCGCAAAGTACCCGGCGGCCTCCTCCTGGATAATGCCCATGATTGTCTCATCATATTTTGGCGCAGGCCGTGCCTGGTCAATCAACTCCCAGATCAGGTCAACCTCCTCCTTTACAGGAGCGTAACAATAAATTCTATCTGTTCCCAAGCTTAATGTGGTCGTATACCTTCTGCCGGTCTGTCCGTCCTGGATCAGCTGTTCGCTGTTGGCGGCTTTCATACTGGCGTCAAATTGCTCCTCCAACTGGTCGGTCATGACAGGGAAGTTCATGTAGGAAATATCCGTTCCGCCTCTTGAAGAATGGGTCTTCCCCTCCGCCAGTATGGCGGCCTCCAAAAATGACCAGGCGGCCTCCTTATGCTCGGAGGTTGCCAAAATGGCATATGCGTACTGGCTCGTAGAGAGCAAAATACCGGACTGGCCATCCATGGTGGGATAGCCGATATAGCTTACCGCCTCATTTCCGAAATATTGCGGCGCGCATGCCACAAAGCAGGGATTCGAACAGGACTGTAGGTTCAGCAGCCGCCGACTGTCATCCTGGTAAATTTCCAGCCCTCCCCATGCGTCATCCGTACCAGTAAACCGGCTGCAAAATTCCAAGATCCGGAAAAATTCCTCCGTATCGAAACGACAGGTTTTTTCCTGGGTATCCGCGAAATAGCCCAGATTATATTTCAGGCAGACCTCCAGCATGGTGTTTTGGGAGGTGCTGCCCAGTACCGCGGCACTGCTGTTTTGCTCAAAGAAGGCGATCATGTCTTCCACGGACCATTGCCGGATGTCCCCGAATTGGGATTGTCTTCCCACAAAGAGATTCAGCCTAAACTGGGTGGGAAGAGCCGCCAGTTTACCGTCAAAGGTATAGGTTTCTTCTATGGCGCTCACCAGATTTTCCCTTGACAGCGCTGTGCTGGCATCCAGATATGGCGCGAGATCTTCCAGCAATTCCTTGGACATATATTTCTGAATATCGGTGTAGGAGAGCGCGATAATGTCCGCGGCCCTTCCGGAAACCATATCCAGATCCAGCGCCCTCATGGCATCCTCTTTGTCTTTGTAGCCATTAAGGCCCATGTATTCTTTTATCGTTACATGATACTCGGGGTGGCTTTTGTTAAACTGAAGGGCACAGGCCCTCATATTGTCCTCCAGATACATCACGCTCACGGTAATGGTCTCCCTGGATGTGTCCCCCTCTTCTGCTTTGGTCAGAGAAACCAGCTGAGGGGACTGCGTTGGGAAACGGGAGCGTTCCTGCATCAGCAGCAGGATTTGCCCGTCCGGCATTACGGCCATATCCACAAGGAGGGTGGGGTCCACATCCGAATCCATCCAGTTTATAATCTGTGCCGGCATATTCTTTTGGGCATCATATCGGTAGACGCCGTCTATATCATATACCCAAAGCTCAGCGTCATCGCCAAGGCACATGCCCGTACCAATGGGAAAACCCATGGTAACGCTTTCGCCTTCCGCGATGTCAAAATCCACACGCTTCAGCTGATCAAAGTTACAGGAATAGTAAATTCTGCCATCTGCCCCACGGGCCATGTTCGAAATACGTTCATTCGCGAGGATGCCCTGATAGTTGCCCTGATGGTCAAACAGCAGCATGGCGCCGTAACCTGACACGTAGAGATTCCCATCCCCATCCATGGCCAGTTTATTCAAATAGGTTCCTTCACCATCCTGAGGCAGCCATTCCGTCAGGCTCCAGCTGGCAAGGCTGCTGCCATCCGGACCATATTTGCTCACCCGGAAGCCCTCCTGTACCACAGTGCCCTTCACAACACGAGCCGACATGTGATCACTTTCCAGAGTATAATAATTCCCCTCGGAATCTTTGATGACATCCAAAAACTGTACCTGTTTTCTTGAAAATTCAAAAGGGATCTCTCTTGCCTCGGACTGTTCCCCCGTAAGCGGAAGAGAGTAGAAGGTCTGCTGCCTTCGCAGACCGGTCTCGTCGGTGGAGGTCTCAAAGAGTATTTCGTCATCACACAGGAAAGCGGTAAGTATGGCCCCCTCTTTTGCGGAAATCTCCGTGTACTCCGGTACATATGTAATGGCCTGGTCCAACTCCGCATTGTCCCTGGACGAGCAGGACGTAAGGCCGATCAGCAGAGTTCCCAACAGCAGAATCACCTTGTTTTTTATGCACATATATTTTCCCTCCTGAAAGTAAGTATAAATCATTACAAGAGATGCGTCTATATAAAAATATCTGTCGGCCGCTGAAAGGACCTGCCATATAAACCCGGCGCGAACATGGGAGATCCGGCAGAACGGCATTATATACCGCCCTACCGGTGTTCTTCCAGCCAGCGGACTGCGCAGTGCGCCAAACAGGCGGAGCCGATTGGACAAACATCCTCATTGAACCGAACCTTGGGATTGTGGGCAGGGGCATCACCTCGCTCATCCATATACCCTGCCGAAAGGTACATGAATACGCTCGGTATTTTTTCCGCAATAGCCGCAAAGTCTTCAGAAGCGCTGGCTGTCGTGTCGGGAACAGGAGTCAAACCGGGAATCGGCAGTTCTTCCATATATCCCACCATCTCGTCAGTCATGGCAGAATCACAGACCAACGGTGGCACCTCGGAAATCATCTCTACCTCTGCCGTTCCCCCAAATACCCCCGCGGTTTTTTGCACAGCCTCCTTCAGCCGCCGGACCAGCTTCTCACGGCTGGCACTGTCATTGGTGCGCAGGGTTCCCTGGAGGACGGCGGTATCGGGGATTATATTGGGTGCCGAACCGGCGGAAAAATTACCAATGGTCAGCACACAGGCTTTACCGGGGTCCGCCTCCCGGGCAATCAGCGCTTCCAGAGCAAGGTAAATATGAACACCAATATTGATTGGATCAATGGAACTGTGTGGATATGCACCGTGGGCACCCCGGCCATGAACCGTAATCCGAAAACCATCCACAGAGTACATCATGGTTCCGCCGCTGTTGTACATGAACAAGCCCACCGGCATCCTGCCGGAGCCGACATGATAGGCTAGGGCGGCATCCACGCCGTCCAGTATCCCGTTTGCCAGCATATCCTTTGTGCCCTCAAAGGTTTCTTCCGCGGGCTGGAACATAAAACGTACCCTGCCAGACAACATGGCTTCATTTTCTTTAAGCATCCTTGCCGCTGTCAGCAGCATGGCTGCATGAAAATCGTGTCCACAGGTATGCGCCTCCGTGCCGGTTGGGCAGGAAAAGCTTTCGCCGCTTTCCTCCGGCATGGGCAATGCATCCATATCCGCCCGAAGCAGGATAGTCCTTCCCCCTTCCCTGCCTAACTCTGCGGTCACTCCATGCCCACAGGGATGCGGATTCAGGCCGTATCCTTTAAGCTGATCCATGACATAGCCCTGCGCTTTTGGCATATGCAGGCCCACCTCCGCATTTCTATGCAGCCAACGACGGTGGGTGACTGTTTCCTCACGTAATTCCAATGCTCTTTCATAAAAATTCATAATCGTACCTCCTGCCAGGCGCCTGTAAAGTCACCTATGAATATCTACCCTTATATCATGTCCCTTTTCTCTAAAATATAGCATAAAATCTTATGTATTGCTATCAAATTTCCTTATATACTCTTTCCTTTTTCCGCTTGTTATCTTTCCGGTTCAGAGGTAAGAGATGACACCACGGAAGGAGGGAGCGGATGCAGGCAGGCTGAAACATCCGGAGACCTTCCGCTTGGCTCCGGCAGGGGGGAGAGTCAACCCCTTTTGGCATTGATTTTCAACAAAGAAACGGATATACTGTACATAAAGATCCCTCGGGCGGACACCCTCAAATAATAAAACAGGAAAGAACCTTGGGAAGCAAATCGTGGACGGGTTCCCAATGAGAAAAGTCCCGGTTGGGAAAAGCAGAAGGCAAGACAGCGGAAAGCTTTGGGAGAAAAAGGATTCTATGGCGGAGAGTAAATCAGTGGAGAAATTTAACCGGGTAAAGATAAAGAGAACAAAGGGCAGGACAGGCGGCGGTCTTTGGCTGATGTGGGCCTTGACGGCGCTGTACGGCGCAGCCTGCCTGTACCTGTATTATATGCAGTCCATTCAGCCTCTGGACTATGACAACCGTCTCTTTCAGTCGGATCTGCCCTACCATATCAGCATGATTGTGGAGGACGGCTGGTATTACAGCTTTACCGCCTATGTCTACCAGGCGCTTTATGTCTTGTGCGGAAAGACCACAGTGGGGATTGCCCTGTTTCTGGCGGCAGTGACGGTGGGTTCCCTGCTGCTGACGGAACTGCTGCTGCGCCGCCTGGCGGACATACAGGGCAGGAACTGGGCTACCATGGCGGCGGCCCTGGCGCTGAATCTGATGATGCCCTTTTACCTGAAATGGGCGGGCAGTTACCGCTATGTGAGTTACCAGTCCGGCAACCTGTGGCACAACTCCACCTATCTGTGTATGCGTCTGCTGGCCCTGGCGGCGCTTTTGTATTACCGGAAGCTGGAGGAGGGGTACCGGGAGAAAATCACGGTAAAGCAGTGGGTTGCCTTTGCCCTGCTCCTGGTGGTATGCACGGGTGTAAAGCCCAGCTTTCTGACGGTCTTTGCGCCGGTGCTGGCCCTGAAGCTTCTGTGGGACCTGTGTCATAGGACGCGTTTTAAACAGGTGTTTCTGCTGGGATCGGCGGTGCTGCCCGCCTGCGGCGTAGTGCTGTGGCAGAATATGGTATTGTTTGGGGCGGACACAGGCAATGGCATGACCTTTGACCCCTGGTATACCTTTTCTCTTCATGCCGACAGGCCCAAGCTGGCGGTGCTCTGCTCCCTGGCTTTCCCGCTGGCGGTGCTGGGGACCGGCCTGCTTGCCGTGACCGGCAGTTCCCGGGGGAGCAGTGCGCGGACTGCCCCCCGGACGCCGGAGCGGCCAGACGCTGACCGTCGGATTCGGCTAAATCACACATACCTCTTTAGCCTGCTGATGGCGTTGGTGGGTTTTGCGGAAGCCCTGTGCCTGGTGGAGACAGGCGGCCGTTCCAGGGATGGCAATTTTCTGTGGGGTTATCTGTTTGCCGTTTTCTGGCTCCAGGTGGTGAGCCTGGTCAAGTGGCTGTCCCTGCGGAGTATAGACATCATGCCGCTGAACGCGGAGGAAAAACCCCTGCGGCGCATCCGTCCGGTCCTGATCCGCATGGCCTATATTCTGGCAGGGCTGGTATTCCTTTACCAGCTTTGGTGCGGGGCATATTTTTTCCTGCGCCTGTTGGGCGGCGAAACCTATTTTATGATGGGGTAAAAGTAAATATTTACCCGGGCACAGCCCGCGTTATGCAGGGGCAGGGAAGTATAAAAGCCCGGGCGGGACATAGACAAGGGAGGTTGTAACCATGCAGTACATTATCAACCAGGACAATTACCACATCTTCGAGACGCTGGCGGTCAACCGGCTGGCACCCAGAAGTTATTTCATCCCCTATCCGGACAGAGAACAGGCACAGCGGGTCAGCCCGCGCCAAAAGCGCTATGCGTCGCCCAAGGTGACCTGCTTAAGCGGCAGTTGGGATTTCCGCTTCTATGCAAAGCCATCCCTGATCCCCGCCATTCTGGACACGGAGAAGGTGGAGTGGGATCAGATCCCGGTGCCCGGCTGCTGGCAATTCCAGGGGTATGACAGGCCCTTCTATGTGAATACCCGCTACCAGTTCCCCTTCCAGCCGCCCAAAATCCCCACGACGGGCAAGGTGGGGCCGGTTTTTACCTGGGTGGGCGCGGATCAGGGCACTACGCCCCGGCGCAGGGATCCCGGGGAGGAATATAACTTTGTGGGCATATACCGGCGTTTTTTTCGGGTGGAGGATGCCGGAAAAAGGCATGAAATCTCCTTCCTGGGGGTGGCCAGCTGCGTGGATCTGTATGTGAATGGCTGTTTTGTGGGCTATTCCGAGGGTTCCCACAACATGGCGGAGTTTGATGTGACGGAGTATGTCTGCCAGGGCGAGAATGAACTGCTGGCCGTGGTACACAGGTGGTGTAACGGTTCCTACCTGGAGTGTCAGGATATGTTCCGCAATAACGGCATCTTTCGGGATGTACTGCTGCGGGTATGCGAGGAGAGCGACATATGGGATGTGGCCTGGGAGACTGCGGCCTGTAAGACAGGGCAGGAAGGGACAGCCCAGATTTCGGGCGCAATATATGACGCGACTGTCACGGCAACCCTGTATGAGGACGGCCCGGTGCGTTTCACCCTGGCAGGGCATGGCTTGAACATAAGCCGGGAAGGGCGTTCCAGGGAGCATGTGGCCCAGGTGTGTTTCTCCGAACTGTCTGTCCGGGAGTGGAATGCGGAGGAACCCGTGCTGTACGAGCTTTTTATTGAGACGGATAGCTGCTGCGTCCTGGAGAGAGTTGGCTTCAAGCGTGTGACCACAGAGGGGAGAGTATTCCGTATCAATGGCAGTCCGGTAAAGCTCCACGGCGTAAACCATCATGACACCAGCCCCACAGGCGGCTA
Source organism: uncultured Lachnospiraceae bacterium (assembly GCA_947176785.1). GTDB lineage: Bacteria > Bacillota > Clostridia > Lachnospirales > Lachnospiraceae > Acetatifactor. The sequence goes on along the minus strand of CAMWSA010000033.1, from coordinate 6,903 downwards.
TGCCATGACGCCGGAGGAGATCGAAAAAGATATATCCCTCTGTAAGGAGTACAATATAGACACCATACGGACCTCCCACTACCCCCCGGACCCCTATCTGCTGGAGCTCTGTGACGAGCAGGGGATCTATGTGGTGGATGAGGCCGATCTGGAGACCCATGGCAGCTTTTCCCACAGGCTGCCGCCCAGTTACAGCCATATCAGCGACGACCCGTCCTGGCGTCTGCACTATCTGGATCGTGCCCGCAGGCTGTTCCACCGTGACAAGCTTCACGCCTGCATCATCATGTGGAGCCTGGGCAATGAATCCGGCGGATATTGCAACACGGATAAGATGTATCACTATCTGAAAAAGAGGACGGACCTGCCCGTCCATTACGAGGGAGTGATTCACACCCGGCGCAGGGCTTATGATGTGGGCAGTGAGATGTATCCCTCGGCGGACAAAGTGCGTCAGGTGGGAGAAGGCACCCGCAAAGTGCCGCAGCTGTGCGACAGGCCCTATTTTCTCTGCGAATATGCCCATGCCATGGGGGTGGGGCCCGGCAATGCAGAGAGTTACTGGCAGGAGATCTACCGGTATGACAACCTCATGGGAGGCTGTATCTGGGAGATGGCGGACCATGCGGTTCTGCACCCGGACGGCAGTTACACCTACGGAGGGGATCACGGGGAATGGGAGCACGACGGCAACTTCTGTGTGGACGGTATCTTTTACCCGGACAGGACCCCCTCTACAGGCGCACGGATCGTCCGGTTTCTTTATCGGCCCATCCGCGTGACCCATATGGAGGGGAATCTGTACGAGATCTTCAATACCACGGGCTTTACCCCCGGCAGCCGCTTTGTGCTGCGCTGCCGCTGGAGTGACGGGAGAGAGGCGGAGGTGGTGCCCATGGTGGACCCTCTTCAGAGAAAATGCATCCGCATTCTGCCCATGGAGGAGCGTTCGGAGAAGGGATACCGACGGATTTGCCGGGATTTTCGTCAGGAACTGCTGCTCACCGTCACCACTCTGGAAAGAAGCACAGGCAGAGAGGTGGCAGTGGAGCAGATCATTCTGCGGGAAGCGGTACTGCCCAGGCCCGCCCGCAGCAGCCAGAAACCGCTGCCGCCCATCCTGCAGGCGGAAAACGGACGCCCCAGCCTGTATCTGGGAGATACACAATTATCGGCTGCGGAGCCCTATACCATTCTCTTTCGGGCGCCTACTGACAATGACATCAACCTGCTGGGGCGCTGCGTGACGGAGGGCTTTACGGACCAGAGGGAGGAAGTATTGAGCGTCCGCCGCACGGAGCTACAGCTGAAGGTGAAGACCCGCGTCAGCTGTAAAGCGGGCAGCTTTCTCTGCACGGATACCTATGAGTATTGCAGTCAGGGCATCCTGGTCACCAGTAGGCTTCGCCGCGAGCGGGGGAGCGGATACCTGCCCCGGTTTGGAAAAGCGTTCCGGCTGGACGAGCGCTTTTGCGATGTGGTATATTATGGAAGGAACGGGGAGTCCTATGGGGATATGAAGGATCATACCCAGATCGAAATGGTCTCCTGCCGGGTCGAGGATATGACGGAACCCAACATCCGTCCCCAGGAGAGCGGCAACCGCTGTGACTGCCAGTGGGCCGGCGTCAGCGACGGAAGGCTGAGGATCAGCTTCCGGGCCATAGACTGTCCCTATGAGTTGGGTGTGAAGCCCTACAGTGACCGCCAGCTGCTGGCCATGAGACACCGGGAGGACGAGATAACCACGGGAACATATGTGACCATATCGGCTTTCCAGATGGGCATAGGCACGGGCAGCTGTGGGCCGGCCACAGCGCCGGAGTACTGCTATCCTGTGGACAGGGACTATGTGCTGCGCTTCCTGATTGATGTGGAAGAAATACAAAATCTTTCATAAAAATTAAGATTTAGACAGTGGACAAAAAAAAGAAATAGAGATACAATAGGGGAGGTAAACAAGGCATTAAACAGCAGATTCCCGAAATACGCGCTGGCCGGGGCCAGGATGCCCGGGCTGACGGATATGGTTCACCGGCACTGTGCGTGTGCAGGGAATCTGCGGAATTTTTAATGAAGAAAGGAACTGATACGGATGAAAAAGATAAAATTAATGACTGCTGTTATGCTGACTGCCTGTGTTCTGGCAGGCTGCGGAGGGCCGGGAGGGCAGCCCGCAGGGACTCCCACCCCGGATCCTCTGGCGATACCCATCGGAGAAAGCACGGCTCCCGTGGAATCACAAGCCCCGGACGACACCGTGGAGCCTGAGAACCCGGTGGCTTCCACGGCAACGATTGGAACCAGGACAGTGGTGGACGGCAAGATGCAGAGTTATCTGACCGGCGAGTGGAAGGACGAGGCGGTGGTTCGCCGCCGCAGCATGGCGGTGATGATTCCCAACAACAAGCCTGCGCTGCCTCAGTACGGCATTTCCCAGGCCAGCATTATCTACGAGGCACCGGTGGAAGGACGAGTAACCCGTGTGATGGCTTTCTTTGAGGATTATGACAGCCTGGATCGCATCGGTCCCCTGCGAAGCAGCCGTGACTACTATGTATTTGAGGCTATGGGTCTGGATGCCATCTACTGTAACTGGGGTCTGGCTATTCCTTATGTGGAGGATCTGCTGAAGAGCGACCAGGTGGACAATATAAGCCAGGCGTTGAGCGGTATCCATAATCCTTCTTCGGAGGCGTTTGAAAGGATTGACAGACCGGGTTACTCGACGGAGTTCAAAGGATACATGTTTATTGACGGTTACAACAAGGCTGTGGAGCGTCATGGTTACGACAAGGAATATGATGCCAATTTCCAGGGCGCGTTCCTTTTTGCCAACGACGGACACCGTGCGGAATACGCGGATAAGGCCGATGCCGTCAAGATTTATCCCGGCGGCACCAGCAGCAACTCCAGCGGATACGGCAATGGCCGGCCCTGGTTTGAGTACAATGCGGAGGACGGCCTTTACTATCGTTATCAGTATGACGGCAAGCAGATTGACGAGATGAATAACGAGCAGGTGACAGTCAGCAATGTGGTGTTCAAGGTCTGTGACGGCCTGGTGAGAGACAGCAACGACTACCTGTTCTTTACGACATATGGCAGCAACGAGGCATATGTATTTACCAACGGCAAGGTGATCAAGGGTACCTGGTCCCGGGATGACGTGGATGAGCCCACCCGCTACTTTGACGAGAGCGGCAATGAGATCGTGATGAACCAGGGCAAAACCTGGGTGTGCAATATCTGGTCCGATTACAAGGAATACATGAGCTGGGAATAAGGGATCGGCATAAAAAAGTGTGGAACTGCGGGGATTTTCCCGCAGTTCTTTTTATGGCAAAATCCGAGTGCTTTATGGGGGAATCCCATAAGAATTCAGCGGATTGAGCGGTGTTTACGTGCTAAAATATGTGATGTATAAAGAGACAGCAAATACATATGGACGCAATGACAAGGGCACAGCCAAGGGTATGCATGCAGAGGTAAGTGTATAAAGAATTTCCAAGCCGCCAAGGTATTCCGGCGGCATGTCTGGAAGCTCGGAGGTATATCCCCTATTACGGAAAACGACGGCGATACCGCTGGCATAGTCTACAGAAGGCGGGAAAGAGGGAGCAATGAAAGCAGGCGGCAAAAAAATAAACAGAGAACTGATTTTACACGGCAACATGGTACACGCAATCCTGTCGCTGGCCATACCGGTGGTCATCAACAGCTTTCTGCATACCATGTATAACCTGACGGATACATACTGGCTGGGCCAGCTTGGCACGGCACAGCTGGCGGCGATCAATCTGGTGACGCCGGTCCAGAACATCATCATCAATTTTGGCGGCGGTATCACTGTGGCCGGTTCCGTACTGGTGACGCAGTACATCGGCGCGGGCAAAAAGGAAGAGGCCATGAAGATGGCAAACCAGATTTTTGCGGCGGCCATGATTTTTGCGCTGGTATGTACTTCTGTATGCTTTCTGGCAACGCCGGGGATCGTGAACTGGCTGGGGGCGGATGCGGAGACCTATGGACACAGCCTGGTATATCTGCGGGTCGTGATATGGGATATGCCCTTTTTGTTCGTGGTCAATTTGTTTTCGGCCATCCACCAGGCCCAGGGGGACACGGTGCGCCCCATGTTCCTGAATCTGGGCGGTATTGTGCTGAATCTGATTTTGGACCCCCTGTTTATCATGGGGCTCAGGCTGGGGGCAGGGGGCGCGGCGGCGGCCACCCTGCTTGACAAGATGGTTACGGCCATTATGGCTGTATTTTTACTGACCAGGCCGGAAAAGGAGATCCGCATTGACAGGGAATATATGCATTTTGAGAAAGAGAAGCTGAAGCTGATCCTGAAAATCGGCCTGCCTTCCGCCATCGGCGGCAGTACCATGCAGCTGGGTTTTTTGCTTATGAGCCGCAATGTGTATGCCTACGGCACCCAGGCCATGGCGGCCTATGGTATCGGCAACAAGATCAACAGTGTGATCACATTGCCCAGCAACGGCGTAGGCTCGGCCACCGCCACCATTGTGGGGCAGAATATCGGAGCCAGGCAGCAGGACAGGGCGGAACAGGGCTACAGGATTTCCAGACGGATTTGTGTTGTATTTTTGCTTATAAGTGGTATGATATTGTCAAGAAAGCCAATTTCAACCGCCATAGTCAGCATATTCAGTGATGATGTGGAGGTGATTGCCATGGCGGCGGACTTCTTGAGCATTATGGCCCTCTGGTGCTTTACCAACGGCGTGTACAATACCAGCATGGGGCTGTTTCAGGGGACGGGACATACGGAAGTCACCATGGCGGTGGATGCCAGCAGGCTGTGGGTGTTCCGTTTCCTGACTCTGTGGGTATGCGGGGAACTGCTCCAGATGGGTGTGCGCAGTGTGTGGTACTCTGTGGTAGTCAGCAACGGGATTTCTGCCGTGATCCTGTACCTGTTGTATCGCCTGGGCATCTGGAAAAAGGCCAAGATCAAGCTGCGGCCGGAGGCGGAGAGGGAAGATGGGACACAGGAGAGAGAAAAAGAGGCATAGGGCTTTAAAAATATATGGCGTATGGGCGTTGCTGGTGATCCTGGTGAATCTGGCGGCGGGCGTGGTTCCCGGGCTGGGCGATTGGTACATCCGGCATGTTTTCCCCATATGGGTAAATACCTATGGCCGGTTAATGGATCTTTTCCCCTTCTCTGTGGGCGAATGGATGCTCTGTCTGGGGGTGGCTGCGGCGTGTGCGGCGCTGGTATTGGGATTGGCCCTGTTGCTCCGGGGCATGGCAGTATTGGCGGCCAGGGCGCGCAAAGTCGGGATATCCGGCAAATGTCCGATTTGGATAAGGCGCTACTATATCTTTTTTGCCTGGACGCTGCTCTCGGTATGCACCGTTATGACACTGAACTGCTCTTTATTATATCAGGCCAGTACCTTTTCGGAACAGTATTTTCCTGATGCCAGAAAGACTCATACGTCAGAAGAACTCATAGAACTCCGGAATCTGGTGGTAGAACGGTGCAATGCCCTTGCCCGGGAGATGGAGAGAGACAGCGAAGGGGCTGTTGTGTATGATGGCAGCGCCCGGGATATGCAGGAGGAGGCCATCCGGGCCATGCGGCTGCTGGGTCAGAGTTATGGGCAGCTGGACGGATATTATCCTCATCCCAAGCCCTTTGCGGCCTCGGATTTTTTCTGCCAGCAATATATGCAGGGGTACTATTTCCCCTTTTCCATGGAGGCTAACTATAATGATGTAATGTATATTATGAATAAGCCGGATACCTTCTGCCATGAACTGGCTCATCTGCGGGGCTATATCTATGAGGATGAGGCCAACTTTATCAGCTTTCTGGCCTGTATCCGGTCAGGGGATTCCGTGTTTGAGTACAGCGGGTATCTGTCTGTGCTGAACTATCTGGACAACGATTTCTACAAGGCCGTGGGCGGGGACCGGGAGGCATATCTCGCCCAGCCCCGGATATCGGCTCTGGTGCAGACGGATAATATTTTCGTCACGGACAGGGAGTGGGAGCGGATCAACGGCAAAGCCCTTATTGACACGGAGACGGTGGATCAAGTGTCGGATGTGCTGCGGGACACCAGCCTGAAGGCTTTTGGTGTCAGCGATGGGGTACTCAGTTATAACCGGGTGGTGCAGCTTTTGCTGGAATGGTATTATGGGTAGGCAAAAATAAAGGATATGATTTACAAAACGGAAAATCTGGTTTATAATCTTAATATATTTTAAGGTATGGCGGAGAAGGCACAACAGATATGTTTGGAAAGTGTATTCTTATGACGATTATTGAACCCATAAAAAATATATTAAAGCGAGGAGCGGAATCGGCAAAATTTAAATACAGCCTGATTATCAGTGCCATCGGCATGGTTCATGTATGTCTGGTGGCTCTCTTTTGTATTTTTCAGATTCTTCCCATGGCGCTTATAAATATTGGCAGTGTGACCGTGTATGTTATCTGCCTTGTGGCGATTCGCCATGACAGGGACATGCGGGGGGTATTCTATGCCACTTATCTGGAGATCATTATACAGTCTTTTGCGGCCACCATCTGCATCGGCTGGAGCTTCGGGTTTTTGCAGTATGTGATTGCCCTGGTTCCCTTCGGCTACTATATGTGCCATGCCCTGATGGAAGACAGGCGCAGGTATACTATTGCCACTATTTTGGGTCTGGTCGCTTTTGGCTCCTTTGTAAGCTGCAGGCTGCTTTCCGTGTATTTCGGCCCTCTTTATCAGCTGGAAATCCCGAGGGCTGTGGAGCTGGGAGTCTATATTTTTAACACCTTTTGTAATTTTGGGTTTCTGTTCATGGTCACTGCGATTTTTCTGGTAGAGATGCAGACGGCAACCGTCCAGTTACAGAAGCAGAATGCCATATTAGACA
>CAMWSA010000032.1 GCA_947176785.1 uncultured Lachnospiraceae bacterium | reverse complement strand
GAACCGTTTCCTCTTTTTCCGGAAAAATATCCCCCCATTTTTCTCCCGGGACAAAAATTTCCGAAGAATCCATGCAAAGGGTCCACTCCTTGCATAAAAGGTACCTACAATAGAAATAGCGCTCAAGATGTTCTATATGTTGATTGGAGTGATCGGATATTTTTGTCTTCCGAATTCTTCTGTCCAATTCCGCCAAAAGATAATCCTCCATGCTTTCGGCAAAAATATCCCATTTCCCCTGTGCGTCCCGCACATATACCGGCGGATTATCCTTTGTGATATCCTCCGGCATAATCCCTTTCAGCTTCCTGCTGTTCATCTCGCCGAAGGCCAGATATCCCTCCCCTCTCCGAAAAGACTTCAGCGGGAATATTTCCTGTTCTCCGGTACAAATACGCTCCCTGCCGGCACGCAAAAGAAAATCGCGCAATACGACCGGCAAGGGCAGGCCCAGTTTTTTCTCCAGTTCGGCGATAGAACCTTCCGAAAACCCGTTGGCCGAACCTTGACAAAGATATTCTACAATTTCTACAGGCTTCAGAACTCTATATGTGTTTACTTCCACATGCCATTCCTCCCATCAAGTCAGTCCTATGGAAAATATTATAAAAGGTTTTACAATACTGCCAAGGTTATCAGCGCTTCATTATATTGCTTCCTGCGTAGTCAGCAGTTCTTCAGATATTGGCTCAAAGCCCATAGGATGCCTTAAGTTCGCTGAATTCCTGAGATCTGGTAAAACCATATACAAGGGTATCCCTGTTTTCCACCCCTGCATTAAGCTTTGCCACCCAGTTCGCAAATCCCTCTGGATCTGGCTGCCTGTTTAAAAAGGTCAAGTACATCCGCAGCACAAATTCCTCGTTAGAAAGATTCTGATTGAACAGTTCCTGGGAATGTAAAAATCCATCTGACGCAATCTGTTCTATGGTTTTCTCTCCAGTCAGGTATACCCTGCACCAATCCTCCAGCCCATTTTCATCAAATCTTCTGCCCAGCATCTTAGTATACAGCCGCGCTATAAAACCCGTGGCTCCCGGATTCTGATCCCGCCATGCTGTGACATCCACACTGCCTCTTATTACATCATACCTGTCACACAGCCGCGTAAACTCATCGGATTCTGCAAATCCCTTGTATATATACTGTCTGGACACTCCATTTTCTAACAGGTCAAACCAATTCTCCATTCCGGCTTCATCCCCCTCCCTGTCAAACATGGTCCTATACAGAATTTCCAGATAGCTGCGATCACTATATTCCTTTCCCTTAAATTCATCACTATCAAAAAAGCCATAGGCTACTTCCGCCGCCGTTTGTGTCTGAGAATTCAGAGCGTCCGTCCAATCGTTCAGACCTTTCTCGTCATATTGGCGTCCCAGACAGACTGTATACAGCCTTTTTACAAAGCTGGACACATCCTCCTCCGGCTTAATGAAAGACTCCAGTGCGATCGTCTTGATCTCAGATTCGGATACCCGCGGATTGTATCCGATCTGAAGCTCCAGCTTACCATTCTTCTCCCGCATGCCAAATATATTTCTGCCGTCTGTACCCTCATAGGTATAGATTACCGAGACATTTCCGTCATCCGTAATCCGATAAACACTCCTGGCATCGTTTACAAAAGTGTTTGTTCCAGTACGTATCAGAACTCCATAACAGTTTGGATAATAAGAATAGTAACTGCCGCTCCTATATCCCCAAGCGGCATTGTTAAATACATGCACCACTTTTTCCGCACCGGTAGCTTCCGAACGATAAATCAGACTCATGTTAGGTCTGTCATATCCCAGCCGATAACTGCCTGCTCCGTTTATAGGCACAGCCGAACTGATAACCTTTGTTCCATCGGCATTCCACCAGCCACCCTCATCATACAGTGTGCTGGTGCATTCATAATCCTGTGATTCTACCGTATGATTTCTTCGAAGCTGGCTGTCACTGATCATAAAATTGCCGTAATACATCTGTCCATATGACGCATTTTCTATTGCATTAGAGTCCCACGTAACATCTATGTTATACCATTGTCCGTCTACCTTAACCTGATTCCATGTGTGATTCCCGCCACTGGCAGTTCCCACCTCTAATATACCTATATATCTGAGCAGCATCTCATATGCGTCTTTGTATCCCTGACAGACAGAACTTCCTGTTACCAACGCATCATATACCGTATATTTTTCATAAGTGTAGTCGTATCTGCAATTTTCAGCCAGCCAATTATGTAAGGCCAACATCTTCTGCAGGTCACTCATATCCGAAGTTATAGATTCCCTGACCACTCTTTTCAGCGCACTTTCCACTTCTGCTTCATGTTCAATATACCTTGGATAAAGTCGGGTAACATAACCGTTCACTGACGTTGCACTTACATAAGGTTCCGCATAAAATAAAGAGCCATCCCAATAAATGACGTCTCTCAGCAACGCACGCGCCTCATCATATGTAAGTTGGTATGCGCTGATATCAATGCTGTCTGCATGCCGTTTAAGCGCCTCATGGATCGTCGCCCTTGCCCCTGATTCTGCTCTTACCTCGATATCTGCCCCCGGCTGTCCCACCAGATCATCAGAGAAGATTTCATATTCTATCTGTTCATCCGAACCAGATGTGAGTGTGCTGTCTGTCTGCGCATGAACTCCCAGCGGCAGCAAAAATGCTGCGGTCAGACTGAGTATTAATGCTTTCATGAACCATAATCTATTCTTTACAATCATATTTACTCCCCTCTCTACAATTTCCTCTCGCTATATGCTTTTGCCCTGCGACACCGAAAATATCACAGGGCAGATTTCCTCTACTACTGACGAACGATTAAATATTCTTTCCTGCGCAGCACATGCTGTCCGATTATGCGGCATGTGCCGTGCAGAAATCAGAAAGCATTAACCTTCGTCAGTATAATATTCTTTTACACCAACCGCACGGTTTCCCTTGCAATGGCCAGTTCCTCGTTGGTAGGAATCACCATCACCTTAGTACGGGAATCAGGGGTACTGATCACAATGTCCTCGCCCCGCTTTCCGTTGGCCTCCTGATCCAGGGTCACTCCCAGATAGCCCATATACTCGCAGATCATAGTTCTCACCAGAGCGGCGTTCTCGCCTACGCCTGCGGTGAAGCAGATCAGATCCACACCATTCATGGCAGCGGTATATGCGCCGATATACTTTGCCACACGATAGGCAAAAGTTCTCATGGCACAGGTGGCATAGGCATCGCCCTTATGGTAGCCATCCTCCAGATCCCGGAAATCGGAGGACAGATTATTGGACAGGCCCAGCACACCGGACTTTTTGTTCAGAATACTCATGATCTCGTCAATACCCTTGTTTTCCTTATGCGCCAGGAATTCAATAATGGCGGGATCAATGTCACCGCTCCGGGTACCCATGATCAGACCCTCCAGGGGAGTGAGGCCCATGGATGTATCCACACACTTGCCGTTCTTTACCGCAGATACGCTGGCACCGTTGCCCAGATGGCAGACGATGGTCTTCAGGGATTCATAGGGTACGCCCAACACTTCCGCCGCTCTCCTGGACACATAGGAGTGACTGGTGCCGTGGAAACCATAACGGCGGATCTTATATTTCTCATAATATTCCGCAGGCAGACCATACATATAGGCTTCCTGAGGCATGGTCTGATGAAAAGCGGTGTCGAACACTGCCACCATGGGCGTGCCGGGCATAAGCTTCCTGCAGGCGTCTATACCGATCAGATTGGCGGGATTGTGCAGAGGAGCCAGGTCATTACAAGCCTCTATGGCCGCCAGCACCTCATCGTCAATGATCACAGACTGGGCAAACTTTTCGCCGCCATGCACCACCCGGTGTCCCACGGCACCGATTTCCTCCAGGCTCTTCACTACGCCTGTTTTCTCATTGGTCAGCGCTTCCAGCACCAGGCGGATAGCCTCGGTGTGATCCGGCATGGGGGTTACCTTCAGTTCTTTCTCTCCGCCTGCCGGGGTATAGGAGATCTGACTGCCATCAATGCCGATCCGTTCACACAGGCCCTTTGCGATGCACTGCTCCGACTCAGAATCGATCAGCTGGAATTTCAGGGAAGAACTCCCACAATTTATCACTAAAATATTCATGCTTTGACGTCCTTTCTATCAATCAATGTCCCGCAGCTTCCCGGGCATCACACATCCCGCGATACCTGTCTGTCCGCTTTGACGGGCAGGCATCCGTGCATTGTCCGGGAAGCTGCTGCCGTATCCTTTTCAAACAGAAGAATTGCTGTCCACGGCACGGCCAGCAATTCTTTTCACATATGTGTAAACGCCGCCTGGGCGATGCCCGTTTTATGAGTTCCCTGCACTTCTGATTTGTTTATACCAGCTGAGCCTGCACCGCCGTCAGCGCAACCACACCCACGATATCCTGCCAGGAACATCCGCGGGACAGGTCGTTGACGGGCTTGGCAATGCCCTGCAGCATGGGGCCGTAAGCCTCCGCACCGCCCAGCCTCTGTACCAGCTTGTAACCAATATTGCCCGCGTCCAGATTGGGGAAAATAAGTACGTTGGCTCTGCCGCCCACACTGCTGCCGGGAGCCTTGGACTTGGCCACGCCGGGAACCAGCGCCGCATCCACCTGTAACTCACCGTCCAGCGTCAGCTGCGGATACTGCTCATGGGCAATCCGTGTGGCCTCCACCACCTTGTCCACCAGCGCATGCTTGGCACTGCCCTTGGTGGAGTGGCTGAGCATGGCGATCACGGGCTTGGGCCCCACCAGGCTCTTAAAGCTTCTGGAGGAAGTCTCGGCGATGGCTGCCAGTTCCTCTGCCGTGGGGTCCTGGTTTAAACCGCAGTCGGCAAAGATAAAGGTGCCGTTCTCTCCCTGATCCTTGAACTGGGTGTCCATTACAAAGAAAGCGGACACCAGCTTTACCCCGGGAGCGGTTTTCAGAATCTGCAGCGCAGGGCGCAGGGTGTCGGCAGTGGAGTGGCAGGCTCCGGCCACCATACCGTCCGCATCGTTAGCCTTTACCATAACAATGCCAAAGGTCAAAGGATCGTTCAGCAGAATCTCCCTTGCCTTCTCCGGTGTCATACCCTTGGCCTTTCTGGTTTCATACAGAAGATTCACATAGGTATCCAGCCTGTCCGTGGTCTTGGGATTGATCACCTCCACACCGGTCAGATCCACCTCCAGCCAGCCGGCACCATCCATGATCTTCTCCTCGTCACCGATCATAATAATGTTCGCGATACCCTCTTCCATGATCTTTGCCGCCGCTATCAAAGTTCTCTTATCTGTGGTCTCCGGCAGTACAATCGTCTTCTTGTCGAGCCTCGCCCGCGCTTTAATTGTGTCAATATATGACATATACTCTCCTTCCTGCGGAATTGCCGCAATCTTTATATATTTTTTTAAAAATTTCGAAATTTAGCTTAACAAACGATCTTTTTTATATTATACTAGAGATAGAAAAATTTAACAAGCACAAATATGCGTTAAATTGCATATTTTGAAGTACAAAAGTCTTTTTCCTCTCACACTAAAAACGTGATTTTTATATGCATGTAAACGCTTACATGGCCTGTTATTTTTTTCACATAGTTCCCCCGATTTTATTGACGTTATTTAGTTTATTCCTGTAGACGCCAAACCGGAAGCCACAAGATATTGATTTGCCCCTTTGGCTGCCGGCGGGTATTGGCGCTGCCGGATCGTCAGTAAACTGCGGCCATGCTCCCGGCAGAAAACGGCGGATGGCCATCCATACTATAAATGCCACATATCCCTTGCCGGCCGTCGGTTTATAACGATGCGTGACCACATATTTTCCGGTCAGCGCATTGACAGGGGATGTACAGGACACCAAATGGTAAGAAAGGACAGGGTATCATCATGAAAGTATGTGCTGTTATTGCGGAATACAATCCCTTCCATCTCGGACATGCATATCACTTAAAGCAGTCCCGGCTGCTCACAAATGCCGACTATGTCATTGTTGTCATGAGCGGCAATTTTGTGCAGCGGGGAGACCCGGCATTGATAGATAAGTATGCCCGTGCCAGGGCCGCGCTCTCCTGCGGTGCCGACCTGGTGCTGGAGTTGCCAAGCTGTTTTGCCACCGGCAGTGCGGAATATTTTGCCAGAGGAGCAATCTCCATGCTGGACCACCTGGGTATGGTGGATTATCTGTGTTTTGGCAGTGAGTGTTCCGACATCCAGTTCCTGTCCCAATTTGCAGACATACTTTTGGAAGAGCCGGAACCATACAAGAAGGTCCTGATGGAAAAGCTTAAGCTGGGATACTCCTATCCCACCGCCCGCTCCAATGCGCTGGTCATCGCATATCCACAGCTGGCCGCAGACATAGCCGTGATTTCCAGTCCCAACAATATCTTGGGAATCGAATATATCAAAGCCTTGCACCGACGCCGCAGCCTGATCCATCCTGTCAATATCCGCCGGATCGGCTCCGACCATCGGGACAGACGCCTGGGATATTTCATGAGTTCCGCCAGGGCGCTGCGTCAGGCTATACAGAGCAACCGCGATATAGATGAACTCTGTTCCCAGATGCCGGAGGAAGCCTATCATGTGATAACAGATTATTTTACTCGGGAACGTCCTCTGTTCCAGGACGATTTCTCAACTCTCCTGCACTATAAGCTATTGTCGGAACAGGGCAAGGGCTACACCGATTACCTGGATGTCACCCCGGATCTGTCCGATAAAATTCGCAAATATGTGTACCAGTATACCACTTTCAGCGAATTCTGCGACCTGCTGAAATCCAAGGATATGACCTACACCCGGATCAGCCGCTGCCTGCTGCATATCCTCCTGAATATTACCAAGGACAACATGCAGTTTTACATAGACAACCAGGACTCCGTGTCCTATGCCCGGCTGCTGGGCTTCAGACAGGATGCCAGGCCCCTGCTGACCGCCATCGGCCAGAATACCTCTATTCCGTTGATTACCAAGATGGCCGATGCGGATAAGTCCCTGACCCTGGGAGGAGCCCTCATGTTCCAGCAGGAGATACAGATCACTGATATTTACAGCAGCATCCAGGCCGCCAAATCCGGCCATAAAATGTATCATGAATATACCAGGCCGATGATTGTGGTTTAGTGCCAGGCCTGCCTTGTTCTTGGATATCTGAGATTTGGCTTAGGTCAAACTCCTGCCGGAGTTGTAATAATGCACCGATTATCCTAAACTGGATAAACCAGAACCAACACCAAAATTTTGCCACTTTGCGCAAGAAATCGTTGTTAAGCGCCTAATAGAGAAAAACGCTCTGAAAGCATGTGCCTTTCAGAGCGTTCTACTAAATCAAATATACTGATTAATCTTCATTGCTATTCTTGCCAAATATTGATTAGTCACAGGCTCAGAACAAAATCCCTGAAAGCATTAATCAAAGGAAACAGGCTGTGCCTCTGTCAATTTTTAAAGCTGTGAATGGGTGCGGGGATACGTCCTCCCCTATTGACAAAACCGTCACAGGAAAAATCGTTCACAGACATGATGGGCGCATAGCCCAGCAGGCCGCCAAACTCCACCGTCTCTCCCACGCCCTTGCCGATAACCGGAATAATTCTGACGGCAGTGGTCTTTTGGTTGACCATGCCGATGGCCATCTCATCCGCAATGATTCCTGAGATGGTGGCAGCCCTGGTGTCCCCGGGGATGGCGATCATGTCCAGGCCCACTGAACAGACACAGGTCATGGCTTCCAGTTTCTCCAGCGTCAACGCTCCTGCCGCCACCGCGTCAATCATACCCTGATCCTCACTGACCGGGATAAACGCACCGCTTAAGCCTCCCACGTAGGAAGAGGCCATGACACCGCCCTTTTTCACCTGGTCATTTAATAGCGCCAAAGCTGCAGTGGTTCCCGGCGCGCCTGCGTACTCCAGGCCCATCTCGCAGAGGATATCCGCCACACTGTCGCCAATGGCCGGCGTAGGTGCCAGGGACAGATCCACGATGCCGAAGGGCACCCCCAGTCTCTGGGATGCCTCCCTTGCCACCAGCTGCCCCACACGGGTCACTTTAAACGCCGTCTTTTTGATAGTCTCACACAGCACCTCGAAGTTTTCGCCCCGCACCTTCTCCAGGGCAGTCTTGACCACACCCGGGCCGCTGACGCCCACATTGATAATACGGTCCGCCTCGGTCACACCGTGGAAAGCCCCTGCCATAAAGGGATTGTCGTCCGGCGCATTACAGAACACCACCAGCTTGGCGCAGCCCAGGGAATCCTGCTGCCTGGTATATTCTGCCGTCTGCCTGATGACCTCACCCATCAGCTTTACCGCATCCATATTGATGCCGGTCCTGGTGGAACCCACATTCACCGAACTGCATACCCTCTCCGTGTCGGCCAAAGCCTGGGGAATGGAACGGATCAGCATCTCCTCCGCCGGTGTCATACCCTTACTGACCAAAGCGGAATAGCCGCCGATAAAATTCACCCCCACCTCGTGAGCCACTTTGTCCAGCGTATTCGCAATGCCCACAAAGTCCTGGGGCGTTCTGCAGGCCGCCGCCCCCACCAGTGCGATGGGCGTCACCGAGATCCGCTTGTTGACAATGGGGATGCCGTACTCTCTGGAAATCTGCTCACCCGTTCTCACCAGATCCCTTGCGGACTCATAGATCTTCTGGTAAATCTTCTCATTGAGACGCTTTAAGTCCGCATCAATGCAGTCCAACAGGCTGATGCCCATGGTGATGGTGCGCACGTCCAGGTTCTCCTTTTCAATCATTTCATTGGTTTCTGCCACTTCGTATATATTGATCATAATACCCTCTTTTCACATTGCCCCGATTTTAAGCTATAACAAACTATCGCTTGCCTGTTCTCCTTAAATTCTGTGCATCTGATCGAATATCTCCTCTTTCTGACACTTTACCGACACGCCAATCTCCTGGCCCAGCTTCTCCAAATCATCCACCATATCTCCGTATTGCCCGGCCATATTGCCGATATCCACAATCATCATCATATTGAAATAATCCTGCACGATGGTCTGGGAAATGTCCAATATATTCACCTTATTCTCTGCCAAATATGTACATACTCTGGCGATAATCCCTACTGTGTCCTTGCCTACCACCGTGATAATTGCTCTTTTCATATTAACCCCTTTTCTGGATACTCGGAGTCTGGCTTAACCACACTCATGTTCCGTCTGCAATATCCCTTAACATGTATCAGGATGTTACACCTCCAAGCTTCCCTTGCTCCTGCATATCACAAGCATGGCTTGCGATACTGCGTTAATCAGTATTTGGCTGTGGAACATCCAAGCTCCCTGTTTCGCATAACAAATTCCAGAGATTTCAATTTGTATCATAATACGAATAGCCTGCAAAAGCAAGCTGTTTCTTCAAGTCCGTATCTCTTTGTCCATTAATATTCCAGATCAACCTCCGCAAATAGCTGTTCAAAAGAAATCTTTATATTGGGGAAATGCACAATTTTCAATTTTCCTTTATTGGATTCCGTAATTGTATCCCACAAATAATATTGTGGTTCTCCTTTGGGGTCATAATCCAGCGTATATATGTCAACGCTCTTCTTTTCCCAGTCAACAATCCAGTATTCATCAATCTCTTGCTGCCTGTATATTTCCATTTTTTCCTCACGATCATATTTTTCCGTTGATGGACTGACAACTTCCATTACAAAACGAGGTATGTCAAGAAACGTATTCCCTTTTCTTGCCTTAACACGGCAATTTATAGAGGAATCGGGTATAACTGTCTTTTCTTCACCATCTTTTGTTTTCCATCTATATTGTACATTGTCCGAAAATACATAACAGGTGCTGTTTAACAGCTGTCCGCGTATAGCAGACACGAAATTTACAATCACAGTTGAATGTTCCGGCCTTGCGCCTGTCATATCTAATATCTGTAAATCTGAACACATAGATCCGGCCTCCTAATTCTATTTATGATATTGTTGCGTTTCCCGCTGCCTACAACTCCATCACCGGCGAAAGCTCGCTGCGTTTTGCCACCTGGATCTGAAAATCTTCCGCTTTGTAAGGATTATCCCCCAGGGAGATCTCCATGCGCACCGTCTCGTATGCCAGCTCCGGCAGATTGTTATCCTGGCTCAGATGCCCCAGGGAGATATATTTCAGGCCGTCATGCAGAATCCGGCAGAGCAGTCTGCCGGAATTCTCATTGGACAGATGCCCCCGGCTGCCCAGGATTCTCTGCTTCAATGGATAGGGATAAGGCCCCACCTGGAGCATGTTCACATCATGGTTGGCCTCCAGCAGAATGGCGTCCAGCCCTTTTAAGCATTCCACCGTGTAGTCATTGTAAATCCCCAGATCCGTACACACCGCCACCCGCTTGCTGCCATAACTGATGCGGTAAGCCACAGGCTGGGCGGCGTCATGGCTGATCCGCAGGGGATTAACAGCCAGATCCTTGATGGTAAAACGCTGATCCTCCTGCACCTCCACCCATAACTCCTGATCTATGCTTCCCATGCCTTTCATCTTTCTGATGGCCTCTATAGTCCCTCTGGTGGCATAGATCGGTATCCCATATTTGCGGGCCATAACACCCAGTCCGCTGATATGGTCCGCATGTTCATGGGTGATCAGTATTCCGTCCAGATCCCGGCCGCTGATCCCCAACTCCTTCAGGCCGCTCTCCGTCTTCTTCCCGCTAATACCCACATCAACCAGCAGGTGCGTGGCTTCTGATCCCACATAAATACAATTGCCACTGCTTCCGCTCGCAATACTGCACATCCTCATACTCACTTATCTTTCGGGGAATAATCCCCGTCTCCTCCCATTTATTCTGATGTTCCCCCGGAATCTCCAATTTCCTTTTCATGGGACTTTGGGGCGGCAGTTTTACCGATTCCCCCCTTTCCCAACCTTGGCGGACACATAAGGCGGATGAAAATCCGGCATCACTGCCAATAGATACTAATCACATCGCCCTGATGCAGTGTTTCAAAGTGCTGGGCCGGGCGGTCATTGAGCAGCGTTACGATACTTCTGCCCCGGGAATTGCTCAAGTCAAACTCATAGAAGTCAAATACATCCACAAAGACATATTCTTTCTTACCACGAAGTGTCACTGGCTGCCCGTTCACCACCACCTGTAAATCCCCGTCGGGCCGTGCCTGCTGCCCGCTGCCGGCATCCGCAGAGTTCTCTTCCCCTGTCTGGCCCTGAATCATGTGGCCGTCGGAAGCCGCCGAAGCGTCCTCCATGATATGTCCGGCTTCGTCTGTGGCTCCCCCTGCCTCTGTGGGCATATCCTCCGGTTCGCCGCCGTTCTCCACATACTGCCCCCAATCAAATTCCGCCGCTTCGCCCTCGCTGCTCCCCGGCACGAAATTCACGTCAAAGCCCTCATACACTCTCGTGTCAGCCCTGGCGGGGGTATCATTGACCAGAATCCGTCCCTGCAGGGGAACATCCGCATACTGGGCCACCTGCTCCACCGTATACCAGTTCCGGATCACAATCTCATCCCCGTCCTGAATCTCATAGGAACCCAGCCGCTGCTCACCGTTCACATAGGCCAGCCTGGGCAGCAGGATCTGAACGCCGCACATGGTGATATGTACCTGCTCCCCCATCTCCGGCAGTTTTTCCAGCAGAGGATGAGCCGCCTCCCCCGCCGTGGAAGGTACCAACACCACTTTGTCCCCGTTCTGTATCCGGGTGTGGATATCCGCCTCCTGCCCGTTGACGGTGATCACGGCTGCTTCCCCCTGTTCGCCTCGGATCATACGGCTCTTGCCATCCACGGTATACTCCACCGCCGCCCCACGTCTGGGGAACAAATTCTCGTTGGGAAAACCCGCCGCAATGGCCGCCTCCACCACGGACAGCCTGCCGTTGTCATAGAGCTTCACCCGCTGGTCGTTAAATCCCACAAAGATAAAGTTATTGCTCTGCTCATAATAGCTCAGACAGATGCCGATGGGCGTCACCATCAAAGAGTCCCTGCGGGCGTTCTCCATATCGAAGCTGATGGCCTGCATGACCTCCTGTCCCCGGATCGCCACACGCTCCCTGGCTATGCCAAGCTGCTCCGCCAGCGCCTGGGTGTAGCCGGGGATCATACCGCCGCCCCCCACCACGAACACGGCGCTGACGGGCTTTTCCCCGTTCAACTCCCGGATACAGTCCGCCACCTCCTTGGTCATCCTGTGGATATTCTCCTGCAACAGTTCCTGGGCCTCCCCGGCGGCGATGCTCTGGGGCAGTCCCAGAATATCCGTATATTCTATATGCTCCTCCACACCGATTTTCCGCTTGATCTGCTCCGCCGTCTCAAAATCCACCAGGCAGTGCTGCACCAGAATATCCGTCAGGCTGTCTCCGGCAATGGGAATCATGCCGTATGCGATAATTGCACCCTCCTTGGTAATGGAGATATCGCTGGTTCCGGCTCCCACGTCCACCAATGCCAGGTTCAACATCCGAAATTTCTCCGGGATGGCTACCTGGATGGCGGCAATCGGCTCCAGCGTCAGATTTGCCACCTGCAGTCCTGCCGCCCCCACCGCCTTATACAGGCCATCCACCACGTCATCCGGCAGAAAGGTGGCAATCAGGTCCACCCCTGCGGTCTTGGCTTTATGACCCTCCAGATTGCCCATGGGGTAACCGTTCAAATAGTAGCGCATGGCGGTATAACCCACACAGTAAAACTGCATGTCCGTGTCATTGTTCCTGGTGAATTCCTCGTATGCCTGTTCCACCCCCATGGTGTCCAGCGCATAGATATCCTCGCTGGTAATCTCCCTGTCCATGCCGTAGGCATATTCCACGGAGGTGGTCACTGTCCGTAACACACGGCCTGCGGCGGCAATGCACACCTGGGTCAGCTTCCGCCCCAAATCCTGCTCCAGCAGACCTTTCACCTCTGCGATGGTGGCTCCCACCTTACCAATGTCATGGATCTGCCCGTCCAACATGGCACGGGTCTCGTGTTCCTTTTCCCGCTGGGCCACAATGTGAAACCGGGTTCCGTCCTTATAGCCCACCGTACCCACGATGCTTCTGGTACCGATATCCAGCCCAAATACCAATTCCCTGCTCTCTACTGCCGCCATGTGTAACCCTCCAGCTTCCTGCGGATCTGCCGGAAGCTTTCCTCCGGCGCTCCGCTGTTATCTATGACAAAATCACAGCCTGCCCGAAACGCCTCTTCTGTCAGCTGACTGTCCATAATCTGCTTAATCCTCTCCGAACTGTACCCCCGGCTCTCCCGAAGCCGCTCCCGGCGCACATCCTCCTCTGCGTGGATATACCACATCTCATCCACAATGTCCCTGTAGCCGCATTCGATCAACAGTGCCGCCTCGATGAAAAACAGTTCTGTCTGTCCCTCCTTCCGGGCCTCCTGAATCTTCTCCAGCAGATAGGTCTGTACTGCGGGATGGATGATGGCATTCACCTGTTCCAGCAGATTTTCGTCCCCAAAAATCTTCTCCGCCATCCTGCCCCTGTGAAGCTGCCCGTCTTCCTCCAGAATTTCCTGCCCCAGCAGTTCCACCAGTGCCTCATAGCAGGGCTGCCCCGGCTCCCTGACCACATGAGCCACCTCATCCGCCAGATAGATCCGGCAGAGGCAGTGAGCCTTTATATACCCTAATATAGTTGACTTTCCGGCCCCTACACCGCCGGTTATCCCAATCAGACGCATCCTGTCTGTCCCCTTATAAAAACTGTCTTTTCAGCAAATTGCTTCCATATAATTACCCTGCAAACAGGAATTAGAATAAGTGCCACATTAAAACATTCCCTGCTTCTGTACATTTGAGGTTATTGAGCAGGACATCGCAGGCGATTTGTCCGGTATTTCCGTAATCACTCTGAAAAAATCATTGATGAATTGTATAAGCCCGCCATAATCAATCGTATCTTCCAATGCTAAAATCTGTTCTTTTTCACAGAAAGCAATTATATCAAAATCACCGGTTGCATCACGCCATTTTTTTCAAAGCTTTCCGGATTGCATCGGCCCTCCACTCCACAAGCTGTTTTAAGATATTGGAATAACGCAATAAATACTTCGCCGGAACACTTGCCATTTTCTAATATTGCTGCAGAATCTTCCACTTCTTTGTATATCTCTTTTATTATCTCTTCCGCTTCAGCAGACTTGCCATTTTTTATCAAATCTCCGAGTTCATCATATTTACTTTTTGAACATACTCCAAAATTACCTATCATAGACATTGTTTATACCTCTTCCTGCGAAATGCTGTTGCCTTTTCCGATTTAATCAAAGAATTTCCCTGTAAAAAAGTTTTCATTTCCCAACGGTTTTGCCGTAATCCGAAATAAGACACACCCGTTCATGGACTTCCAGGATTTCCGTTCAGTCCATAAATGTAATAATAATCCGCTTTCAGCAGATACAACACCCTTTCAAAACAGGATTCATTTATACAACGTCAGTGGGCCTCATACCAGTTCTCTCCCGTGTGCAGGTCCACCTCCAGGGGCACCGCAAGCTGGGCCGCCTGTCTCATACTCTCCTCCAGAATCCGGCACACCTGTTCCACTTCCTCCTGCCGGGTCTCGATGACCAACTCGTCGTGCACCTGCAAAATCAACCGGGAAGCCAGACCCGCCTGCCGCAGTTCTCTCCACACCCGGATCATGGCGATCTTGATGATATCCGCCGCCGTGCCCTGGATCGGGCTGTTCATTGCCACACGCTCCCCAAAAGAGCGCTGCATGAAATTGGAGGAGGAAAGCTCCGGGATGGGCCTGCGCCTGCCGTACATAGTGGTGATATACCCCTTTTCCCTGGCATCCGCCACCAGCCGGTCCAAATACTCCTTGACCTTGGGATAAGTGGCAAAATACTGCTCGATATACTCGGCCGCCTCTTTTTTGCTGATGCTCAGATCCTGGCTCAGCCCAAAGGAACTGATGCCGTATACAATACCAAAATTTACGGCCTTGGCATTGCGCCTTTGCAGATCCGTCACTTCCTCAAACGGCGTTTTAAACACCTTGGAGGCAGTGATCCGGTGGATGTCCTGATCCATGTGATATGCCTGAATCAACTCCTCGTCCCCGGACATATGGGCCAGCACCCGCAGTTCGATCTGGGAGTAGTCCGCATCCATCAGCACACAGCCCTCCTTGGGCACAAATACCTTGCGTATCCGGCGTCCCAGTTCCATGCGCATAGGGATGTTCTGCAAATTCGGTTCCGTGGAACTGATGCGCCCCGTGGCTGTTATGGTCTGGTTAAAATTGGTGTGGATTCTGCCCCCCGCATCAATGTACTGCGCCAGTCCGTCCGCATAGGTACTCTTTAGCTTGGTCAGTCCTCTGTACTCCAGGATATCCGCTATAATAGGATGCTCCGGCGCCAGCTTTTCCAGCACATCCGCCGCCGTGGAATAGCCGGTCTTGGTCTTTTTGCCCCCCGGCAGCCGCATCTGCTCAAACAGAATCTCTCCCAGCTGTTTGGGGGAATTGATATTGAAAGCACATCCCGCCTGCTGATGGATGCTCTGCTCCAATTCCTGAATCCGGGCCACCAGGGCGTCCCCATAGGTCTTCAGTTCCTCCCGGCGCACCGCCACGCCCTCCTGCTCCATCTCATAGAGTACCAGGGACAGGGGCATCTCCACCTCCTCCATCAGCTGCTGCATACCGGCCTTCGCAAGCTTCTGCCGGATCACCTGCCCGGCCTGCAGAGCCGCATATGCCTGGTACTGGTAAAACACTGCCAGCTGTTCCAGATTCTCCGCCGCGGCTTCCGCCAGGCCCTTTTTGCCAAAGCACTCCTTATAGCCCGGTATGGACAGTTCCAAATGCTCCGTGGCTATGGTCTCCCCGTCGTAATCGTTTTTTAAGGGATTCAGCAGGTAGGCACCGATAATGGCGTCGAAATACTGCCTGGTGAACTCGCCCTCCCCGCCTCTCTGCTCCCAGCCATAGAAGCCATACTGCTTTTTAATATCCAGAGTGTACACAGGACAGACCGCCGTCAGCTGCCGTACCGCCTGGAGCAGCGCCGTGTCCTCCGCCGGCTCCTGTACTTCGTCAAACAGGGACAGCTGCTGGTTTTCCGCCAGCTTACTTCCGGTTCCCGCATAATAAAAATAACTCTGTTTTTTCTGGTCGGATACGGCTACCCCCGCCAGCCTCCCGGCTTCGGTAAGCACCAGCAAACCCACGGCTCCTGACAGTTCCGGCTGTGTCCCGGCCTGGCTTCCCAATTCCGGCTTCGGCAGTCCCCCCTGCTCTGGCTGTGTCCCGGCCCGTTCTCCCAGTTCTGTTTCCGGCAGTACCTTAGTCTGTTCCCTCTGTTCTGGCTCTGACTGTGTTCCGGCTTGTTGACCCAGGCTTGCAGGTGACTGCTTCACGGACAGTTTTCGCAGCTTGTCCAGTACCTTCACCATCTGCCCGCTTTCTTTTAAGAGATGGAAGCCTGCCATGATATCTTCCTGACTCTTTTCTGTTTCCTGTCTGTCAAACCGGCTTAACATGTTTTTGAATTCCAACTGCTTAAAGATCTGATAGGCTTCGGGGGTATAATATCCCTCCGCTTTGGACGCCTCATAATCCAGCGCCAGTCCACAGTCAGTCTTGATGGTTGCCAGCGCCTTGCTAAGATCCGCCAGTTCCCGGTTCTGGGCCAGGGATTCCCGGATACTTTTTTTGCTGATCTCCTCCAGATGGGCATAGATATTGTCGATGGAGCCATACTCCGTCATCAGGGATATGGCAGTTTTCTCTCCCACCTTGGGCACGCCGGGGATATTGTCGGATGTATCTCCCATCAGAGCCTTTAACTCGATGAACTGGGTGGGCGTGACCTGATACAGGGCTTTCACATCCTCCGCATAGTAGTCCTCAATCTCCGTGCGTCCCATCTTAGTTTTGGGAATGCGAATCTTGATATGTTCTGTGGCGATCTGCAGCAAGTCCCTGTCTCCGGACACCAAAGACACCTCCATGCCCTCCGCCTCCGCCTTTTTAGCCAGAGTGCCCAGAATATCATCCGCCTCCAGGCCAGCCTGCTCCATAATAGTAATTTGCATGGCCTGCAGCACTTCCTTCATCACAGGTACCTGTTCCCGCAGTTCCTCCGGCATGGGCTTTCGGGTGCCCTTGTAGCCTTCATACATTTGATGCCGGAAGGTGGGTGCGTGTACGTCAAAGGCCACCGCCAGATAGTCCGGGTGCTCCTCCTCCAGAATTTTAAACAGTATGTTCAGAAATCCAAAGATCGCATTGGTATGCAGCCCCTTGGCATTGCTTAAGTCAGGTACGCCGTAAAAGGCTCTGTTCAGTATGCTGTGTCCGTCGATTAGTACCAGTTTTTTTGCCATCTGTTCTACCTCTTCCAGTTAATCATTTTACCAAGATTTCATACGCTTTAGCGCATTCTCCGTTCTTTTCGTCACAGCAGAATCCACACCACAATTCCCAGAATTCCCGCCATGGTCAGCACCTCAAACATGGTTCCCACCCGCAGAATCCCCTCATGGACGCGGATTCGCCTGCGGGCCTCCTCCAAATGCTCCTGCAATTCCCGCTGCAGGTCAAAGACATCGCCGTCCTCCAGACGCGCCATTCCCTCCTGGATCAGGAACTGGATCACCAGTTCCTCCCGGCAGCTTCCACAGGCATCCACATGCTCCAGAAACCGCTTCATTCCAAGATAATCCATCCTCCGTCCGATAAAATCCGGGATCTTCTTCTCACACTCCCGACAGGTCATGCAGACACCTCCTCGCTGATTTTCCTTCTATTGCCCGGTCTACCAGTCCCGTTCGCCAATGGCATCTTCCACATCTATGTCAATGTTAAACCATTTCAGAATATACTCTACCGTCTCGGCAATGCTGTCTCTTGCGACC
>CAMWSA010000031.1 GCA_947176785.1 uncultured Lachnospiraceae bacterium | reverse complement strand
GCGTCCTCCCGATAGTAGGTATCAAAGCCGCCCCCATCCTGCACGGAACCCCGATACCACCCCATGGCAGTCAGCTTGCCTCCCAGAGACAGGTCATTGATGATCATGCCGCCAAATCGCTCCAGGCTCCTGCCCTCCTGCTCCTCCCGGGTGAGGTGGTAAACTGCTCTGTTTAACTGCTCGATGGGCTGAGTAATCTCGTAATCCTCCAGCTGCTGTTTCCAGGTCTCCAGGCTCTCTTGGGACAACTCCAAAGGATGCACCAGGCCGATCTGGCCCTGCAACAGCCCCGGCTGCCCCTCCGGCACAGACTCTGACGGAGCCGATTGGGCCTGCGGCAGCGTGTATTCCTCCTCATCCTCCGTGTTAAAGGAACCGTCCTCCATGTAGCGGAAGCTCTGCACCAGCTTATGCTCCTGGTAGATGCCCCAGATCAGGCCGATGGCGAACTGGTGCATGATGGGGTTTTGCACAAACAGTTCCTTCCACGCTTGCACTGACCACAGCCGTTCTGTGGACAGGGCCATCTCCAGCCTCTGCTTCTGGCTGGAAACCGTGGTCTTCATCTGCTTTTTCATCTCCTTGAATTCCGCATGGGCCGCAGCCGCTTTCTCCGCATCGTCCCTGGCTCCGGGAGCGGGGATATTTTTCAGCTTCTTACCGCGCTCATCGAAAACCTCCACCTCCAGGGCAGGGGTGATGGTCACGGTAAAGCTGCGGCTGCCATAGTCAAACCGCCGTTCCATATGGTCGTCAAAGCCCAGGTTCGGCACAATCCTGTCTTCCAGCTGCTCCCGGGTAAGTCCCAGCTGGCTTGCGGCAAACTCCAAAGCCTGCCCCGCCGCCGCCTTCACCTGCTTGAACTTGAATTTCCGGGCAATGCCGTCCACGATGAGCAATGCCTGGGGCAGAGGATTCAGCGCCAGGGCCTGCACCGCATCCGACGCTATGGCTCCTCTGGCGTTCTGTGGCCACTCCTGGATCTGATGGTGGAGTCTGGGGATGATGTCGCCGCCGCCGTGGATGGAGGCCGCAAACAGTACCCAGCGCTTCTTGGCCTCCGCTCCGTCTTCCATCCATTTGTCAAACAGTTCGCCCACATAGAGCGCCAACTCTTGGGGCTCCAAATCTTCTGCCAGAAATGCTGCGTCGTTGTTAATGCCGGGCCTTGACATGGATGAGTAGCATAGCAATAACGCCTGTAGATACTCCACCGTGGCCGGTTCCCCACTTTTTCTATGTACCGGGCCAAAAGGCGTTTCGTAAGCCCAGGCCAGGCTTCGTTTCCTGCCGCCCCTGTGCATTTCTTTGACCTTGGCTTCCCGAGTCATAACCGGCCCTGCGCCGCCTGTGGGGGCACAGCCCAGAGCGCTTTCCAGCAGCGCGCGGGCCCTGGCATTCTTCTCTTTCTCATACAGCTTCTGCATGGCATCCCTGTCCTGGGGTGTATTCCACGCTGCCAGCACCCGTATGCCCATTTCCCTCTCCGTCGCTTTCCTGGAGAGGAGCAAGGCCGTCACCTGCGCTCTCCAGCCGGGACGCTGCTGCAGCATCTGCTCCAATTCCTGCCTTACCTGCTTGGAATTATCCTGGATGTAGAAAAGAATCTGTTCCTTCCAGGCATCCTTACCCTTGGCATACTCCGCCAGGGCCCGCGCGCAGGCTTCTCTGTTTTCCTCTGTTATATGCAGCCGGGCCTCGCTGCCATACACCTGCAGGGCGAAGCACCGCCCGTCAACTCCGGCCTCTGTGAAAGCATCCACCGTCTCCTGGGTGTGTTCCGCCAGATACTGCTGGAAGATGGAGATGCAGCCCTGGGTAATGGCGTTCTTCCTGTGGGTTTCATAGGTGCTGCCAAGCATCAGGCTTATTACCTTAAGCTGGTCCGCCACCCCCATCCCCGCCAGTTCAAGGCCCTGGAATATATGCCGCAGATCCTTTTCAAACTTTTCCTTCTCAGATACCGGCGCAGAGAACGTGGTAAAAAAATGCCCAAACTCCCTCAATGCCATCAAAGCCATGCAGCGGCCATAGAAATCCTCATCCCCGTAGGTCCGGGTATAATGCTCCAGGGCTTTCCTGGCGTCATACATACTATAACAGGGGGCAGGCAGCTGACTCCTGATGGCATAGAGGGCGGGCAGGTCTGATTTGCCCTCCAGATAATCTCTGCACTCCTTTTGGAATTGATCCTGGACAGACAGAAGGGCGATCACCCTGTCCTTCTGCCTGCCCAGGCCATTGAGTACCACTTCCTGGCGGTACAGTGCCGGATCACTCTCCTTTATAATTTCCGCCATGACCGCAGCCGCCTGATAATCCGCCTTGTTATACCCCTCAAGGAACTCGTCTCTATGTAGGTGGAACTGCCCTCTGAGAATCTCCTTCAGGGAATCCTCATTGACTGACGCCTGGTGGGCAAGGCTCTTCTGGAACCGGTCCACGGCCCAGGCAATGACCTCCCTGCCGGGGATACCAAAAAGTTCCTCTATATTCCCGCCGATATACTTCAGCCCATACCGCAGGTCCATCTCCTCAATCTCCCTCAACATCCGTTCCGGGGCAGCGGCACCGCAAACCATGACCACAGACCGCAGCTGCTCGGAGAGCATGTAATTTACATAGGCACAGCCCCCCAGCAGCCTAAGTATAGTCTCATTGACCGCACGGCCACGAAGGCTCCTGAACCGCACGGGAGCCGGCATGGCTCCGGATACGGCAGACCCGGCTAAAGCATCGTCGGCTGACACGCTCCCCTTCAAGCCACCCTGACGGATTTGTTCCCGGATTTCACAGATCTCCGGCTCCTCGGACGCATCAGGGCTAAATATCATTCCCAGCGGTTCCACAAGCAATTCCTCGTAGTCTTTCATCAAAGCCTTATCCCTGTCGTTTAAGATCTTCTCTCCCAGATTGAGGGTACGGAAGGGCTGCCCCCCTCCCGACGCCAGTTCCTCTTCCCCGCAGCGAAGATAGAAGTACAGGGTCAGCAGCAGGAGCCGCCCATTGGAGTACTGTCCCTTATACTCGTTATACGCCTGCAATACAATCTGAGGATCGGACAAGGCAAAGCTGTCTCTGGCTGTTGTCATGCCGTAAGCACCCATATGGTCGCTGTTGCCAGCCATGTCCTGGATAAAAACCGCCAGCGCCCTGGCCCGGTCAATCTTCAGCAGATCTTCCTGAATGGCATGTTTGAAATCATAAAGATAACGAAAACATGCGCAGCAGGTAGAACCGCCCACGGCATATACCACATTGAACAGCCTTGCCGCCTCTTCATAACGTTTCTTCTTAAAAAGGAATGAAAATAGTCCATCAAATGCCATCTGTTTTTCCAGCGGCACCTGCGTTATATCCCGAAATGTTATCCCCGCCAGAACTTCTTCCCCTGCCTCGCCCCCCAGGTACTTTCCGGCGGCTTCCAATTCCCCGCTGTCAAGCCCCAACTCCTCCAGGGCGCTCGTAATCTTATCATTCCGCATATAATTTGCCCGCAACATGCTTCGTTCCTCCTCATATGGAAGCTTATCAGCTCTTCCCGCGCTTGCTCTGTCAGTGTCTGTCCGGGGCATATACAAAAACCTGTTTCCCATACCCCGGGCAGACACTCTTCTGTTTACCGCATCTCCGCCTTCCAGCCTTCATCCCTCTCCTGGCTGGAGGCCGTGGCTTTGGTCAGCTGCCACACAATCTCGCTGAAATACCTTGAAGGGATGTCTTTCAAAGGAATCTGCTTCTCCCCCTCGACCTCGTCATAACAGTAAGAGCCTCTCTCAATGGCACCCGCCTTATAGAAGCGCACATCGTATACCGTGACCTCCTCGCCTCCCATGCTGCCGCTGCCCACAAAGCTTCCGGAGAAGTGCAGTTCCGCCCCAAGTCCCAGGGAAGCGTCCTCCCGGTAGTAGGTGTAAAATCCGCCCGCATCCTGCACAGAGCCCCGATACCACCCCAGAGTGGTCAGCTTGCCTCCCAGGGACAGGTCGTTGATGACCATGCCGCCGAAGCGCTCCAGGCTCTTCGCCTCCTGCTCCTCCTGGGTGAGATGATAGACCGCCCTGTTTAACTGCTCTATGGGCTGGATGATCTCATAGTCCTGAAGCTGCTGTTTCCAGGTCTCCAGGCTCTCCTCGGATAATTCCAGAGGATGCACCAGCCCGATCCGGCTCTGCTCCGGCCCTGGCAAAGACTCTGACTGCGCCTCCGGCAGGGTGTATTCTTCCTCGTCCTCGGTGTTAAAGGAGCCGTCCTCCATGTAGCGGAAGCTCTGAACCAGCCTATGCTCCTCATAGATACCCCAGATCAGGCCGATGGCAAACTGATGCATGATAGGGTTTCTCACAAACAGCTCCCGCCAGGCGGAAACCGTCCACAGACGCTCTGTGGACAGAGCCATCTCCAGCCTCTGCTTCTGGCTGGAAACCGTGGTCTTCATCTGCTTTTTCATCTCCTTAAACTCCGCATAGGCTGCGGCTGCTTTCTCCGCATCGTCCCTGACTCCGGGGGCGGGGATGTTTTTCAGTTTCTTGCCGCTCTCGTCGAAAACCTCCACCTCCAGAGCCGGAGTGATGGTCACGGTAAAACTGCGGTTTCCATAGTCAAACCGCCGCTCCATATGTTCGTCAAAGCCCAGGCTGGGCACAATTTTATCCTCCAGCTGCTCCCGGGTTAATCCCAACTGACTGGCCGCGAACTCCAGTGCCTGGCCCGCCGCCGTTTTCACCTGTTTAAACTTGAACTTCCGGGCGATGCCGTCCACGATCAGCAATGCCTGGGGCTGGGGGCTTAAGGCCAGGGCCTGCACCGCGTCCGCCGCTATGGCTCCCCGGGCGTTCTGGGGCCATTCCTGAATCTGGTGGTGGAGCCTCTTCACGATCTCGCTGCCGCCATGGATGGATGACACATATAGCACCCAGCGCTTCTTGGCTTCCGCGCCGGCTTCCATCCATTTGTCAAAAAGCTCCCCTACGTATACGGCCAGTTCCTGGGGTTCCAAGTCCTCCGCCAGCAGAGCGGCGTCGTTGCTGATACCGGGCTTTGTCATACCACAGTAGCAAAGCAGCAGCGCCTGCAGGTACTCCTCTGTGGCCTGCCCTCCGCCTTTTGTATGAACCGGGCTGAAGGGGGTCTCATAAGCCCAGGCCAGACTGCGCTTTTTGCCGCCCTTATGCAGGTTTTTGACCATTTCTTCCCTGGACAGGGGAGAATTCCCGCTGCCCGGAGTGCCCTTCCCGTCCGGGCCTCCCTCGGACGCGCGGCCCAGAACCGTGTCCAGCAGCGTGCGGAGTTTGGAATTCTTTTCTTTCTCGTACAGGTCCTGCAGGGCATCCCTGTCCTGGGGCGTGTTCCACTCCGCCAATACCCGGATGCCCATTTCCCGGTCCCCCGCTTTTTTGGAGGAAAGCAGCTGCGTTATGCCGGACCTCCAGCCTGGGCGGCCTGCCAGCAGCTTCTCCAGTTCCTGCTTTACCTGCTTGGAACTGTCCTGGCTGTAGGACAGGATCTGCTCCTGCCAGGCATCCTTTCCCTTGGCAAACTCGGCCAGGGCCGCCCCGCAGGTCTCCCGCATCTCCTCCGTCACATGCAGCTTCGCCTCGCTGCCGTACACCAGCAGGGCAAAATACCGACCATAGGCCCCTGCTCTGGAAAAGGCATTTTCCATCTCCTGGGTGCGTTCCGCCAGGTACTGCTGGAAAACGGGGATGCAGCCATGGGTGATATCATATTTCTTTGTGTCCGAATAGACGCAGTCCACCATCAGGGATACCATCTGAAGCTGCCGGTCCAGGTCTATCCCCGCACGGTCCATTCCCTGGAAGCTATGTTCCAGGCGGTCCAATAGTATGGCCTCACCGCTGAACAGCTGGGCGATCAGGAAATGCCCCCGCCCTCCCAGCGCCATAAAGCCCATGCAGCGGCTGTAAAAATCCTCATCGTGGTAAGTCCTGTCATATTCTTCCAGGGCCTCTCTCTCGGAATAGCCGCCGTAAACGCTCCCCAGCTGCGCCTGGAAGGGGTAGATCGTAGCCAGTTCCGCCCTGCCCGCCAGATACTCCCTGGCCTCTCTGGCGCAGCTAAGTCCGCTGGTTATCAGGGTAATGATCTTCTCTTTCCACCTATTGCCCTGGGCCAGCACCTCCCGCTGGTACATCTCCGGGTCCTCCGCTTTGATGATTTGCGCCAGCATATTGCCCACGGTATAATCGGCCTTTTTGTAGCCCTCCAGAAAGACTGTAGGTTCCCTGCGAAGCAAAACGGGAAGGATGCATTCCTGTATTACTTTTTTTCCCGCTTCATCGCTCTGTCTTCTGGTCAGAGTTGCTACGGCCCAGGCCATTACGCTCTTCCCCGAAAGCCCAAAGTACTCCTGCAGCTTCCCGCCAATGCGCCCAAGTTCACCGCGGGGGTCCAGCTGTATCATCGTGTTCAGGAGCCTGGCTGGCGATACCGCCCCGCAAACCCTCATCACATCATAAAGCCGCGGGGAAAGCATATAATTTACGAAAGCGCAATTGCTCACCGCCATAAACGCCACACTGTCAACGGCCCATTTGCCTATTCCCTGCAGCTGGCTGTCCTGTAGCCGTCCCTGGCGAATACTCTCCTGAATCTCTCCCAGATCCCGGTTTTCGGATGCACCCTTCACAAAAATATCGCTCAGAAGGTCCACCATTATGTCCTCATACTCCCCCATCAGTTCCCGATCCTGGGGAAGGATCTGCGCCGCCAGGACTCCGCCTCCGTCCTTGCGTGCCTGTCCCATGTCCTCCCCGGTCACATCTTTTCCGTTGTAACACAGGTAAAAATACAGGGTGTACAGCAGAATATTGCCGTTGGCGCACTGCCTGTCAAAATCCCCCAGCGCCTTTCGCACCACGGCGGGATCCCCTCCGGCAAACTCCGCCAGGACCTCTATCTGACTGGTGATGGCGAAACGGCTTGGAGTATAGTTCTTGCCGTGGCGGGAACAGAACAAATAGAGATACTGCGCATAGATCGCCAGCGCCATACCCCTGTCTATCTGCAATCTCCCTTCCTCCACAGCGTTTTTGAAATAGTAAATGTACTCAAAACACTCACAGCAGGTATAGGAGCAGATGGCATACAGCAGGTGCAGAAGCTTTACTGCCTCCTCATTACGTTTTTTCTTGAAATAGGCTTCAAACAAATCCTGAAGAGGTCTGTACTGACCCTGATTCCGGGAAATTTTAGTCAAATCCCGGAATTTTATACCTGCCAGGGCTTCTTCCCCGGCTTCTCCCTTCAGATATTTTTCCGCAAGTTCCAATTCTTCGGCACTGAGCCGCAAACCCTTCAGGGCATTTATAACCTTATCCTCCTGCATGTCCTTTGCCCGCAACATATTCTGTTCCTCCTCGCTATTTCTATTTGAAGATTATCAATCCGCTGTCCCGTATTTTTCCTGCCGACACGCAACCACCGGTGGGCAGCATACGGTCCCTTGGGTGTCCCCGCGCTAATCAGCTGCATATCCGGTGATATGCAAAAAATCTGTTCCAAAAGCCCCGCCGCTATCGCGCCTTCGCTCTCCAGTCCTCGTTCCTCTCCTTGCTGGAGGCGGTGGCTTTGGTCAGCTGCCACACAATCTCGCTGAAGTATCTTGGAGGGACATCTTTCAGGGGAATCTGTTCCTCCCCATCCGTTACATCAATGCTATAGGTCCCTTTCTCGTCAGCCTTCGCCGTGTAGAAGCGCACAGCGTACACCGTGACTTCCTCGCCGCCCATGCTGCCGCTTGCCACAAAGCTGCCGGAGAAATGCAGCTCCGCTGCCAGGCCCAGAGAGACGTCCACCCGGCAGTAAGTGGAAAAACACCCTGCATCCAGCACGGGCCCCCGATACCATCCCAGAGCGGTGAGCTTTCCTCCCAGGGACAGATCGTTGAGCAGCATACCGCCGAAACGCTCCAGACTCCTGCTCTCCTGTTCCTCCCCGGTGAGGCAGTAAACTTCCCGGTCCAGCTGCTCGATGGGCTGAGTGATCTCGTAATCCTCCAGCTGCTGCTTCCAGGTCTCCAGGCTCTCCGGGGACAGTTCAATAGGATGTACCAGGCCGATCCTGCCCTGCTCTGGCAGAATATACTCTTCCTCGTCCTCCGTGTTGAAGGTGCCATCCTCCATATAGCGGAAGCTCCGCACCAGATTATGCCCCTCATAGATCCCCCAGATCAGGCCGATGGCGAACTGGTGCATGACAGGGTTCTGCACAAACAACTCCTGCCAGGCGGAAGCCGTCCACAGCCGTTCTGTGGACAGGGCCATCTCCAGCCTCTGCTTCTGGCTGGTAACCGTAGCCTTCATCTGCTTTTTCATCTCCTTGAACTCCGCATAGGCTGCAGCGGCTTTCTCCGCATCGTCTCTGACGCCGGGGGCAGGCATGTTTTTCAATTTCCTGCCGCTTCCGTCACATATTTCCACTTCCAGCGCCGGGGTGATAACCACCGTGAAGCTGCGGCTGCCATAGTCAAAGTGCCGCTCCATGTGTTGGTCAAAGCCCAGGCTTGGCACAATCTTATCCTCCAGCTGCTCCCGGGTCAGCCCCAGCTGGCTGGCCGCAAACTCCAGGGCCTGTCCTGCCGCCGCCTTCACCTGTTTGAATTTAAACCTCCGGGCGATGCCATCCACAATCAGCAGCGCCTGGGGCTGGGGACTTACGGCCAGTGCCTGCACCGCCTCCGCCGCTATGGCTCCCCTGGCGCTTTGAGGCCATTCCTGAATCTGATGCTGGAGCCTCTTCACCATCTCGCTGCCGCCATGGATGGATGACGCATATAACACCCAGCGCTTCCGGGCTTCCGCACCGGCCTCCATCCATTTGTCAAAAAGCTCCCCCACATATGCGGCCAGCTCCTGAGGCTGTAAATCCTCCGCCAACAGGGCGGCATCGTTGTTGATACCGGGCTTGGTCATGGAACTATAACACAACAGCACCGCCTGTAGGTACTCCTCCGTGGCCAGCTTTCCGTTCTTGGTATGTACCGGGCTGAAGGGCGTCTCGTAAGCCCAGGCCAGGCTGCGTTTTTTGCCGCCCCTGTGCAGGTTTTTGACCAACTCCTCCTTTGTCAGGGCCGAACCGCCGTTGCCTGCGCCGCCCTCTCCAGCGGGGCCATGGCCCAAAACGGTGTCCAGCAATGTGCGGAGCTTGGCATTTTTCTCTTTCCCATACAGGGACTGTAGAACCTCCTGATCCCGGGGCGTATTCCATCTGGCCAGCACCCGGATGCCCATTTCCCGTTCGGCGGCCTTTTTAGAGGAAAGCAGGTCTACGATCCGGGATCTCCAGCCGGGGCGGTCTGTCAGCAGCTTTTCCAACTCCTGCCTAACCTGCTTGGAACTGTCCTGACTGTAGGACAGAATCTGATCCTGCCAGGCATCCTTGCCCCTGGCTTCCCGACTCTCTTCTGCCCCCTGCGGCTCTGTTTCACTGCCGTACACCAGCAGGGCAAAATAACGGCCATAAGCACCGGCCCTGGCAAAGGCACCTTCCAGTTCCTGGGTGCGTTCCGCCAGATACCGCCGGAAAACGGGGATGCAGCCCCGGGCAATGCGCTCCTTTTTGTCCTCCGAATATTCATCGTCAACCATCAGGCAGACTACCTGAATCTGGTCCGCCAGATCCACTCCCGCCAACGTCAGCCCTCGAAAAGTGTGTTCCAAAATCTCCCCCATTGCTGCTGTGCTGCTGCCAGTGAGCGCGGCATTAAAGAAAACCCCTTCGCCCCGCATTGCCATACAGGCCATGCAGCGGGCGTAAAAATCTTCATCCCGGTACGCTTCATAGTATTTTTCCAGGGCCTTTCTTGCCTCTCTCACCTTATAAAAGACGGACACCTGCTTCCCTCTGATGGCGTAAAGTGTGGACAATTCTGTCTCGCCCTGCAGATAATCCCTGCACTCCCGGGCACAGACATCCTTTTCGGTCAGCCAGAATATGATTCTATCCCTCTTGGAAGCCGCCTTGGGCAGCACAAGCTGCTGATACATTCCAGGGTCTTCCTCCCGAATAGCCGTTGCCAACGCATCATCCACATCCAAAGGCGCTTTGTTATAGGTCTGCAAATACAGCTGCGGGTTCTTGCGATACTGGGCGGGAAGAAATTTTTCCCTGACTTTATCCGACGGTATCCCAAATCTGGGGCTTCCGTCCAGAACTACCAAAAGCCAGGACATTACATCCTGGTCGGATATGCCAAAGAGTTCCTCCATTTTCCCTGCGATATTCCCTATTTCCTCACGGGGATCCACCCTGACAAGCGCATCCAGAAATCCGGACGAATTCATTGAACCGCATACTCTCAGCACATCTTGGAGTTTTCGGGAAAGCATGTAGTTGACGGAGGCGCAATTTGTCACCAACTCAAATACCGCCACATTTACAGCCCAGTTACGCGTCCCCTGAAGCAGGCTGTCATTCAACTGTCCCTGGCGGATGCTGTCCTGAATTTCCTGAATTTCCTTTTTCCCCGCCGCAGCCGCCTTCAAAATCCTGCCGAGAGAATCTGTCAGCGCCTCTTCATACTCATTCAGCAGTGCCTGATCCCCGGCGGTTCCCCGGAACTCAGCCCCCGGCTCTGACTCGGATGCCTGCTCCCGCTCCTGTTCCTGCAGAGACCCGCCCACTGCCCGTCCGTCCCTGTCGTAGCGCAGATAGAAATACAGCGCCATCAACAGGATACGGCCGTTAAACTGGCTGTTGTCAAACTCCTTCCAGGCCCGCAAGATGATTTCCGGATTCCTGTCCGCGAATTTCGCCAGCTGCTCCAGCTGCCTTGTTGTGAGCAAATGAGATTTGTAATTAGCGGCCAGCCGGTAAACCTGTATAAAAATATGCTGGGCAGAAATGGCTACAGCCTTTTCCCGATCAATGTCTATATATCCCTTCTCCACGGCATCCATAAAAATGTCCGGTTTCTCAAAGCAGTCACAACAGCTGTACGCGCCGATGGCATACAGCAGACGGAGAAGCCTGGATGCTTTCTCGTATTGCTTCTTTTTCAGACAGGACGCAAACAGCTCCTGAAATACTCTGTATTTGACGGCAAAAAAGGAAGTCATGTCCCTGGGTGTCAGACCGGCCAGGATCTCCTCTCCCGCCTCCAGATCCAGATATTTCCCCACTATCTCTGTCTCACTGTCACTGAGCTGCAGCCTCTCCAGTGCGCTCAGCATTTTGTCTGTCTGTGAATTCTCCGCATGCAGCATACTACTCCTCCTTTATTTTTTGACAGCCTCTTGGAATCTTTAAGCCCCATCTCCTGAGATTTCAGTTCGCTCCCGCTAAGAACCGCCATTTCCCGCCAAAGATTCCGAGAGACTGGCGGCAAACTCAAAAGCCTGACACAAGTCCTCCTCGTCCGTCCGGTCCAGCGCCTCCTCCAGCAGGGATTTGATTCTGCCGTTTTTCTCCCTCTCCCGCAGGCTCCACAGAGCCGCCCGGTCCTGGGGGGGTATTCCACTTGGACAATACCAGAACAGCGATTTCCCGCTGGGGCGGACTTGGGCGAGACTCTTTCCCGGATTCCCCTTTCAGATAACTCTCTGCGAGCCTTCGCTCCATGCCGCTCAGCTGCAGCTGCTCCATCACTGCCATGAGTTGTCCTGACTGTGTGGTGTATTTCTGTTTCTCTACTTTTATCATGTTGTCTCTCCGGCCCTACTGTATGCCTTCCTATTTTCACTTCTTGCAGGGCTTGCACAGCAAGTCCATATGCGGCATTTTTCATTCGGATTTAGGTCGCGGTGCAGCTGCGACGTGGAGGTTCACCTGTGCATATGGCATCCTGCTATATACCTTGATAAATCAGACTCGCCATATCGTAGGCTGTCCTCTGGCGGCACAGCTGCACATACTGCCATAATCTGCAAAATACATCCATAGTCTCCGAGGGCCGGTGTCTGAGGCGGTGACGGGATTGGGACAGTTCATCACCCAACTGCCGCAGCCAGGCCGCCAGGGTTGCCATGCCATAACCCGCCCCCTGTTTCTCCGCCTTTATCAATGCTTCCAGTGTGCTGTCCTGCACCGTAGCGCTCCCTACCTGATAAATCTCCTGAAGCAGCCAGCTGACTTCCTCCAGGTAGCTTTGCAGGGCCTGGCAGGCTCCTATGTCGTGGCCTGTCATTCCGGCGGCAGCACGGCCTGCCATCCCCGCAGCGGCTTCTCCTCCGCCGCAGATATCTTCCATTATATCTTCATCGTCCCTCTCTACCCCCTCCTCTGTCTCCTCTTCCGCATGTCTCGCCGCTCTTTCCTCTATTTTTCCTCCCGCATTGCTCTCCGCACCTTCCTCCAGCTCTCCTTCCGCATCCCTCGCCACATCTCCGGACCAATCATCCTCTCTCCGGCCTTCATTTTCGGGGAACTCTTCTCCCCAAAAATCTCCCTCTTCTTCCGGGGAAACGGATTCCTCCGCCCCCATAAGTTCCTGGCGTTCCAGCAGATCCACCGGATAGAGGCGGATCTGGCTGCCTTGCAGATAGACCCTGCCCAAAAAGCAGGGCTGCTGCTTTTTTTTCAGGCGCTCCAGATAACGGATGGAATTCTCATCCCGCTTGGAATAGGGCAGTTCCACCAGCACCTGGCGGTCTTCCTCATCCCAGACAGGCAGTTCAAGCTTCTGGGTGATCTTATTAAATCGGCCCTGTTCAAAACGTGCTGCCTGCACAAACACCAGGCGGGGGTAGCCGCTGCGGTCTATCACGGCATTGCCCGCCGATGACGAGCTATCGCCCCCTGATGCTGCAGCGCTGTTCCCTTCCTGTTGCCCTGCCCTTTTCCCGAACAGCGTTTTATTACCCGGTTTAGCAATCTGCTCCGCAAAGAGTCTGTCGTACTTTCGGTAATACCAGCCCTCCAGCTTCGCCGCTGTCAATTCACTTTTGCCCAGTATCTCCCCCCTGGTCTCCTGACTGGAAGACAAACGTCCCCCGGCATCGCATTTTGCTCCCCGCAGCTGTAGCCGCACGCTGGCCAGGCCCTCCAGCGTCAGGGGTACACCCCAGGGCGCAGGGGCCTTTTCCTGATAGCCTCTTCTCTTTTTTCCCTCATAGAACGTGGGCCGGGCATTGGTGTATGTATACCAGATTCCCGTGGAGATTTCCAAAAAATACACGGTGTCCCCCTCGTAACCGGAGTCGCTGACAAAATGCTCCACCGTGATCCCTGTCAGTTCCAGGTCTCCCACCGGCAGGTATTCCGAACGGAACTCCCCGGCCAGAGCCTGGATCTGGGTGATTGTGTTCCTTGCCTGCTGTGCATCGTCATCGGATGCCTGGGGATGCGCCGGCTTATCCTGCCCCTCCGCATTTGGAGAAGAAGCTCTTTTCTGAGCCGGATGGTTTTCTCTCATGGCAGTACCTGCCTTTTGAGCCTGCTCAAATTCATTTAATGCGGCATTTCCTGCATTGGACAGGGCTTTAGCTACCAGCATGTCAAGCCTTGCGGTCTTGCCATATAGCCTCTGCAGCTGTCCGGCCAGCTTCTCCATGGTCTGCCCCGCCGCCCGGCGCAGGTATCTCTCATAGCCCTCCGCCAGTGCCCGGATATCCCCCTCCCAGCCCGGCAAACCCGCATTGTGGCAGAGGATAGCCAGACGCTCCAACTCCTGCGCCTGCTCCACGCCGCTCCTTGCAAGTCCTGTCTCCAGCAGATGCTCCAGGCAATCCTTGACCTGCCCCGCCGTATCCTGCAGTTCCTGTAAGTCAAAAGCGGGCTCCTGTTCCAGTTCTCCTGTCAGTTCCCGGACTGTCAGCTGCTTTTCCAGATACTGGCACCAGAGAATAGCCTCCGCCTTATGGCTGCACAGTTCTTTCTTATGACAGGTGCAGGTGCTGTATTCCAGGGGAGATAAGAGTTTCACTGTCATATCCTGCCCCGGCAGCTGCATGCGCACCACTGTCCCGCGCTCCACCTGGGGTGCAGTTCCCGCCTCCATGGCTGCCGCCAGACGCCGCAGCCCCTTGCTGCCCAGCGCTTTCAGCAGTGGTTTTCTGGGCTGTGCCAGGATCTCCTGCCATACCAGCTGCCCCAGATTGCCACTGCTATTCCCATCCGGCTTCCCCTGGCCGGGGACACTGCCCTTCGTCTTTCCCATGTCCCGGCTGTCATCACTGCCACTCCCTGGCGGTGCCGTATGATTGCTGTCGGAACCGGCCGCTACAGATTTCTCTGCGCAGAGTTCGGAGGAATCTCCGCCTTCGGCCTCCCCGGCACTTGGGGCATCGGGAGACTTACTCCCAGCTTCCCCGGTATTCCGACCCTCAGAGCCTCCGTTTTCAGCTCCGTCTTTCCCATCGACCGCCGCCTGCCGGGCCAACAGAATAGCCATGACCACATGGCGGCAAATGCTCCGGGACGGGCAACTGCACTGGCTTTCCCCCAACGGAAACCGAATCGTCACAGTCTCGCCTCCCGCCGCCACCGTCAACTCCCGGGCACTCCAGTCCAGCCCCGCTGCGGCTGCCCGGGCTTCACTGTCCACCGCCTCCAGGTCCTTGTACGCCCTTTTAACAATCCCTTTGTTGCTGATGCCCACCAGGTAATCCTCATCCACACCCGCCAGGCTCTGTCTCCAATTTACCATCGCTCTACACCCATGCTTATCATACCTATGCTTTTCAGCCCACCATATCCGCCACATGCTCCGCCAGCTGCTCCGGGGTCATGGCCCCTACAAATGCGCCCATCTGGGCCAGCTGGGCCGCCGCATGCCTGTCATAATTGGGAGTTGCCGTCATATCCAGGGCCGTCAGCGCAATCAGCCTGGCCCCGCTCTCAATGATGCTGCGGCTGACGCTGTACAGGTTGTGATAGCCGCCGCCCTCATACAGATCCGAGATCAGCACCACCAGCGTCCTGTGGGGATTTTCAATCAGCGTCTCACAGTAGCTCAGCGCCCCCGCAATGTTGGTTCCTCCCCCCAGCTGCACGCTCATCAGTGTCTCCACCGGATCCTCCACATGGCCGCTTAAGTCCACCACATTGGTGTCAAAGATTACCAGCCGGGTATCCAGCATAGGGAGCCTGGCGAATATCCCCGCCATGATGGCGCTGTGGATCACGGAATCCAGCATGGAGCCGCTCTCATCCACGCAGATCACCACCCGCCACTGATGATAGCGCTTCATTCGGGAATGAAAATATACCTGCTGCAGCACCAGCTGTTCCCGCTCCTGGTCATAATGCTGCAAATTTTTCCGGATGGTTTTCTGGATATCCAGATTGCGCAGGCTCCGGACGGGGCTGCCGCTGGTGCGGTCCAGGCGGCCTTGCAGGGCCCGGCGCACATCCTGCTCAAGCTTTTCCATGATCTCCTGCGCCACCTTGCGCACGATCTCCCTGGCCAGCTGTAACACCTCGCCTTTCATCATGTGTTTCAGTCCCATGATGGTCTTCAGCAGTTCCCGGTTGGGTTCCAGACGCCGCAGCACCTCCGGGTCGGTCAGCAACTCCGTCATCTCGTATTTTTCCAGAGCGTGACGCTCCATAATCTCCACGGTCTGCCTGGGGAAAAGCTTCTTCATCTCATGGAGCCACTTAGGCACGGTCAGCCGGGAGCCTTCGCTGCCTCCCCGGCGGTCCTGCCGGATTTCCTGCTCCTCCCCGTACTCGCGGGAGTACAGATAATCCAGTACCTCCTCCATCCCCATATAATTGACACCGCCTCCGCTGAAGGAAATCTGCCCTGAGGCATATTTGCCCAGCACCAGCCGCCATCTGTTCAAAACCTGTCCGTCATCCATATATTTCCTCTCCAGAATAGTTCACCGGGTCCCACACCCCACAGGGCACCCGCCAGATAATCCGTGCGCAGGATACCTGTTATGAACCATTTCTTCACAAAGAAAGTGTCCCCAACGCAAAAGCCTCCAACTCCCGCCCGTAAAGATACCATGCCTCGGGCATCGCCTGCTGCTCCTGGAACTGGCTGCGGCTCTTGCCGTGGAAGCCTGCCGCCGTCTCCGCAATCCGGTCCGTCTCCGCCGGAGTGAAGTAAGTGAAAGCCATGTGCAGTTCCGGCAGCAGCTGCATGAAATCCTCTTCCCCGATCTGCATCAGGAATTCGTCCAGCATCCCCAGGAAAGTATCCCCCACGAACACCAGATCCTTGGCCCCGTAGAACAGACCCCGGAAAAACATGGCCGTCTTCAGCAGCTGCTCCCTGGTTCCCGTCAGATATCCCCGGCATACCTGCTCGATCCGCGTCACATCCTCCCGACCGCCGCCGTACAAAAGCCCATGGACACAGCCGTGGACGCCGGCCTGGACCTCGCTGTCCCGGTCCATGGCAAGCAGGGCTTCAAAAAAACTGCCAAGGAGCGTATCCTCCGGCTGCCAATAGCCGGCCGCCTCGCTCTCCCTGTCTGCGTTCTTTTCTGCTAATGCTGCCTCATCAGACCCATTGCGGCCTTCCTTGCCGGGCAGTTCCTCTGTCACCCCGCCCGAACCATTCCTGCCGGATGTCTTCCCCGCTGTCTTGTCGAAATGCTCCTCGCCGGATAACTGCCCCGTCTCTGATAATGCTCCTCCGGACGCACCGGGAATCTCCCGCACTCTCGATTCTTCACGCTCCATCCGGCCGATGACCTGGTACAACAGCTTTGTCGCCTCCATGCAACGGCTCATATCCTCTTCCTTGACCCGTGCCATCCCCGGCAAAAGCCCCAGAAGCCTGCGGACGCAGGTCCGTATCATCTCATTGGTATCCAACCCGGAAGCATAGAGCCAGCGCAGCTGCTGCACCATGGTCAGAGAGCGCAGCGCCTCCGCCAGGGAATAGAAATCCGCGTCGGACATAAGAAGTTCTGACAGCCTTCCATACACCAGTTCCAGCTGCCCCTCCAGGCCCATCTCCAGCACCTGGGTCAGCAGCAATGCGCCCTCGCGGGCATACACCGCCTTCTTCAAACGCTCTGACACCAGCCCGTTGGCCGCATCCTCCACGGAACCGCCATATACGGAGGCATCGATCAAGGCCGCCATGACCTGGGCGTTCCACTTATATTTCCAGATCTCACGCATCAGATTCCGGTCCCGGCCGGTCTGCAGGTTAGGCCCTTTGGTCCGCCGTGCAAAGGGGGCCTGTAAAAACAGCAGCCGGTGGAAAAACATGCTCATCTGCCGGTGCTTTTTCTTACTGAAAATGGAGAGCGTCACCTCGTTTTCCAGAGTGGAGGCGGTCTGCAGCCCGTAGCGCTTGCACTGTGCCCTAAAGTCCTGCAATACCGGCGGCTCCCCTGCGCTTTGGCACAATTCCCCCACACGTTTTCCTGTCATCTGCCGCCGCAGCAGCCGCATGGGCTCGTCGGTGGCAAGATTGTATTCTCCCTTTACAAAGCAGGCCAGCACCGCATCCTGCAATTCATAAGCTCCGGGCTGGGGCTTTCCCCGCAGGGCCGCCAGCCCCTCCACCATGGAGCAGGCACAGATCTCGTCATAGGTGGAGGCGCTGCCCTCCGCCCGGCGCACGGCCTTGCCCGTGGAAACAATCATATCCAATACGGCTTTGGCATAAGGAAGTGACATATATGTCATTTCCTCCTGTTCAGGCTGATCCCCGCCTGTCTTCTCAGCATCCGCCCTTCCGGCCTGCTTTTTGGACGCTTTGGGCCGTTTGGCCGTCTGCCTGACCGCCTCACTCTTTCCTCCAGAGGTGCCTTGCTCCGCCTCCTGCACATGCTCCCATATCTCCTGGTAAAACCCTGGAAAGGGCATACCGCTGGCGTAACCGTTCAGCGCATCCGCCGCCTCCATGGAATAGGGCATCAGGTAGACTCCCTGATCCTTGGCGCTCACCAGCTTTTTCGGCAAATCCGCCAGAACGGAATCACCGTTGCTCCCCGTTTCCCTGCGGCGGCTGTCAGAACTGCCGGTGCCCGCTTTTTCCGGCTGTCCGTTGACAGAGCCGTCGGTGCCCGCGGATTCCGGCACCCCCAATCCAGACCCGTGTGCCAGGGCCGTTGACGGCTCGCCGACTAACACCCCCAGGAAACCTGGCTCTTAGTCAAA
>CAMWSA010000030.1 GCA_947176785.1 uncultured Lachnospiraceae bacterium | reverse complement strand
CTCCCTGGAGATACTGATCAGCTCCCGCACTGCCTTCTTGATAGTCCGGGGAGTGATGCCGTGGGCCTTGTTATAGGCGGTCTGGATGGCCCGGCGGCGATTGGTCTCGTCGAT
The DNA here is from genome assembly GCA_947176785.1 of uncultured Lachnospiraceae bacterium. Classification (GTDB taxonomy): domain Bacteria; phylum Bacillota; class Clostridia; order Lachnospirales; family Lachnospiraceae; genus Acetatifactor. Next base: position 18,318 of record CAMWSA010000030.1, on the reverse strand, counting down.
AGCCATACGCATGGAATCCGTGATCACATCCGCATACATAATTACATGCCCGTCCGCATTCCGGGCCGCACGCCCGATGGTCTGGATCAGAGATGTGCCGCTGCGCAAAAATCCCTCTTTATCCGCGTCTAAAATAGCCACCAGGGTAATCTCCGGGATATCCAGTCCCTCTCGGAGCAGATTGATGCCCACCAGCACATCAAACACGTCCAGACGCATGTCCCGGATGATTTCCGCCCGCTCCAGGGTATCAATATCCGAGTGGAGATATTTTACCCGGATTCCCACTTCCTTCATATAGTCGGTGAGATCCTCGGCCATGCGCTTGGTCAGGGTGGTAATCAACACTTTGTTGTGCTTTTCCACCTCCCGGTTGATCTCTCCGATCAGGTCATCCACCTGGCCGTCCACCGGCCGCACATCCACCTGGGGGTCCAAAAGGCCCGTGGGCCGAATAATCTGCTCCGCCCGCAGCAGTTCATGTTCCTCCTCATATTTCGCCGGGGTGGCGGACACACACAGAATCTGATCTATATGGGCCTCAAACTCCGAGAAATTCAGCGGCCGGTTGTCCAGCGCCGAGGGCAGCCGAAACCCATAGTCCACCAGCGTGGTCTTGCGGGATCTGTCCCCGGCATACATGGCACCGATCTGGGGTATCGTCATGTGGGACTCGTCTATGATGATCAGGTAATCATCCCCAAAATAATCCATCAGGCATTTGGGAGGCTCCCCCGGCTTTGTGCCGCTCAGATGCCGGGAATAGTTCTCTATGCCGGAACAAAATCCCGCTTCCCGCAGCATCTCCACATCGAAGTTGGTGCGCTCGGCGATCCGCTGGGCCTCGATCAGCTTGTCCTCCCCCTTGAAAAAGCGCACCCTCTCCTCCAGTTCGAGTTCTATATTGTCGCAGGCCCGCTTGATCTTCTCCGCCGCCACCACATAGTGGGAGGCCGGAAATATGGAGATATGGTTCAGCACCGCATGGGCCTTGCCCGTCAGAGGCTCCACCTCGGAAATCCTGTCGATCTCATCCCCGAAAAATTCCACCCGGATCAGATAGTCGCCGCCCTGGGCCGGGTAGATCTCCACCACATCCCCCCGCACCCGGAATGTGCCCCTCTGTAAGTCCATGTCGTTGCGGTCATACTGGATGTCCACCAGTTCTCTTAGCACCTGGTCCCTATCCTTGACCATGCCCGGACGCAGGGATACAATCATCTCCTGGTAATCATCCGGACTGCCCAGTCCATAGATACAGGACACGCTGGCCACCACAATCACATCCCTGCGCTCAGACAGGGATGCCGTGGCGGACAGCCGCAGCTTGTCGATCTCGTCATTGACGGACGAGTCCTTGGCGATATAGGTGTCCGACGATGGCACATAGGCCTCCGGCTGGTAGTAATCATAATAGGACACAAAGTATTCTACTGCATTTTCCGGGAAAAATTCCTTGAACTCGCCGTAAAGCTGCCCGGCCAGGGTCTTATTGTGCGCTATAACCAATGTGGGCTTGTTCAGGGCGGCGATGACGTTTGCCATGGTGAAGGTCTTGCCGGAACCGGTTACGCCCAGCAGGGTCTGAAACTGGTTGCCCTCCCGGAACCCTTTGACAAGGGCTTCTATCGCCTGCGGCTGGTCGCCGGTGGGGGCGTATTCCGAGTGGAGCTTGAAGATTTTTTGTTCATTTTGCACAAAAGCCACCTCCAAAATTCATAGTAAAAAAGATGCGTATCAGGCAAAAAATCGTCGTGGAGCATTTTATTTTCGTCGTGGCTTTGACTCAAATGGGGGAAAAACAACTCCACGACGAATCCCGTTCACAATTTGCTGTTTTTGCAATTCAGCGCACCTCTGTAATTTCATATGGACTAAGCAGCACTGAAAGAACTTTTTTATCTTACCACAAATCTCTAAATTTGTATAGATACAATATCGAACTTTTGTTCTTTTATGCGCTGTATCCGGAAGAAATTCTGTTACGTCTATTACAATCCCCAACAATTCCGTTTTAAAGCTTTCTATCTCTTCCGGGTTTGGTAATACTTCTTTCATATACGCTTCTATTTCCGGTACACCATCTGCTATGATACCTCTATTATCAGCATAAACATTCATTGTTATGAATTCCTTTGCATTTCGGATCCTGATTTCTGCTGTGGCTTTTCTGCTTTGGAAAGCCCTATTCCATCTACCGGACTCGCCCGGATCACTTTGGCCGTTAGAACCGGCTCTACATACCAGGAGCTGTTAAGGCTGCTCCCGCTTTGCACGCATTTTAACTGTCTCTGAATTAATCCTCCAACACGCAGGGCCAGAAGTCCTGGTATAACTACAAAAATCCCATTGCTTTAGCGATGGGATTTTTGTGTGAGGACACAATAGCTTTGCAAATTTATTCAACTTTGATCACTACAATTTTCACGGCTTCAGATGGATGCGCTTCGTCATCAAGTGTTCCCCGGTAACTGATCTCTACTTTATCGCCCAAAGCAATCGGGGAGCCTCCTTCCACTACCTGCGCATTCTCTGCAGATAACCCTTCTAAGATCTGAGCATTCTCAGTGGAAAAATAATAGAGCATGTCATCATCAGGATCTTTGATCGCGATAATATTGCCTTCATAACTCTCGACAATTCCGACCATAGGATCACCTGCTATGTTTTCCTCATTTTCCGGAGAAGCTTTTTCATCCTCTTCCGTAGTCTCCGGCATTGTTGATCCCATATCGTTCGTTTCTGTTGTTTTCGCATCAGCAGCTTCTCCCTGATCCGTTTCCTGCCGGGAATCAGACTCCACAGTTCTCGCCGCATCATTTGATTCCTCCGGTAATGCTTCACCTGTCTGGATTTCTTCTGTGTCAGCTGCAGATTCAGGGTTGGAACCACACCCCACAACCATCGTATTCAATACACACACAGCCCCCAACAATAACATTGCCTTTTTTAGTTTCATAAATGCCTCCTTAATTATCGTAGTATGCTCTCGGAATATCCAGACGCCGCTTCTTCCCTTCCGGCCTCCAAATACCGCAAGCCTGTCCGTATTGTATCAGAGAGGGAAAAGGCATGTTTTCGTAATTCCTGTGCATTGCCTTTTGATTTTATTGAGAAATTCTTACATTTTTCTCAATATGCCAAAAGCTTCCGGCCGGTCCTGTTTCTCCACGTCTGCTACCGCATCCGAGAGTTGTATCATGGAAATAATAGGTATTATAGTCTGCTTAAATCATTTGAACAACCTATTTGTTGTGAAACGCTTCCCGGATGCCGCGAAAGTCAGTAAACGCTTCATACACTCTTGCCACGGCCTCCGCCGCCATCGGCAGCATCATAGCATAATACATCATCACATATCTGGATGCGCTTTCCCAGATCAGGCAAAAAAGAAAGCCGCCAATGACCATCACCGTTAAATACATCTTCCCTAAACAAAAAAATTTTTTCTGTCTTTGATCCTTCAGCAGCAAGATCATGGATACCATAAATGCCACATACACCACACTTTGATGCCAATTCGCAATCCTTATGAAAACGGCGCGGGCAGGTCCGTCTATAATGCATGTAACCCATGGAGACCTGCCATCCGCTCCAAAGGCATTTTCCATTTCTCTTACACCGTTAAAGCTTCCCTCCGTCCACTGATATGCAACTTTTGCCGTATAAAAATCTAACATATACTTGGGATCATCCATAAAGCCCTTGAGAGATTTCCGTATATCTTCCCTGGATTGTGCGGCTGTAGCATCGGGGTCATAGTCCATTCTAAGAAACAGGTCTGAATGATATCCGTTCCAAGATCCAGGCCCTCCCAGACCTTCCTGCATGCTCATCGCAACAAAAGAGAGCATCGGTATCCCGCCTCCGCTCTCCTGCCCTGCCCTGATCTCATAGGTCTTTTGGATGAAAGGCACCGCCTCTACCGCCAAGATAAAAGTCAAAAGCAGCCACAGGACTTTCCTGATCTCAAATTCTTTCAGTACCATAACTATGGAAACCAACATAATCGCCACTAAGCATATAAGTGCATTTTTCTTAAAAATACAAGCAAAAATAATCGCTGCGGATGCTGCAGTCATCCACAGCTTCCTGTGCCCGACAGGTTCAAACGCCTGTATCATGCAATAGACCGCCATCAAGCTCAAGCATGTGGCCGGTACATCCCCATATGAAGAAGTAACATGGAAAAAAAACGGAAAGAAGCCAATCCATAACAGGCTGTAAGCCGTTACCGAGGATCTTTTTGGCGATATCTTCCACAAGATGCCGAATCCTGCCAATGTAGCCAATACCACCAGCATACCGTTCATGAATTGAATGATCATCCCGTTTGTTTTGCCCAGAATCCTCATAATCACTTCGTAAATAAAAATAATCCCGTACTGCTGGGGCCATATTGCAAGGTAGGAATCTTTGGGGATTACTGCGCTATAATCACCATGCATAAACCGAACTGCCAAATTATAGACCGCTCCCGGATCAGAGCCAAAATATATGCGAGACCCAAGGATCAGGGACAGGCAAAAAGCGACTTCAAAAATAAGCGTCACGGCAATATGTGCAGCAAGATGCCCTCTGACCGAGGGAATCCTGCTGCACAATATATTTACCAGCACAAAAAGGGCCAGATAGATCAGACACCCCAACACCACATGTTGCAAGTTAAAACAATACTTTTCAGATATATCATCAAAAGAGTAAAATACCTTTTCCGCCAAAAGGACGGCACCCACAGCAGTGCCAAATACAGCTACAATCCATTCTGCGATCAAAACCAGTTTTTTCATAATCAGCTGCAGTCCCCTTCACGCCCCAAATTTCAACATCCTATATTCTATCCTTCCCGGCGCCCTTTATTCCATGATCCCAAGCAGCACTTCCTTGGCCTTCTCCAGCTGATTGTCATAGCCGCTGCCATAATAAGCCTCGCCGTCAAAGGGGCAGGCCACGTCCGGCTCAATGCCTATCCCATGGATATTGCGGCCCTTGGGCGTGTAATAGCTGCTGATGGTGATCTTGATGGCGGAGCCGTCCCCCAGCTTCAGCATCTGCTGCACGATCCCCTTTCCGAAGGTAGTGGTCCCCACCAGAGTCCCTTTTTTGTAGTCCTGGATCGCACCGGAGAGAAGCTCCGAGGCGCTGGCGCTGTTGCCGTCGATCAGCACCACCAGCGGCAGTTCAAACTCATTGCTTCCGTCACAGCTGTACTCCTCCCGCCTGCCATATTTATCCTCGGTATAGACCACCAGGCCCTTCGGCAGAAGCATTCTCGCAATATCCACCACCGCGTTGACGCTTCCCCCGGGGTTGCCGCGCAGGTCCAGTACCAGGCCCTTCATGCCACCGCTGTGGGAAGCCTGCAGGGCCTGCTCGAATTGGCTCGGGGTCACCTCGTCAAACTCGATAATGCGGATATAGGCCATACCGTCCCCCAGCATCTTCTGCTCCACCGTGGGGATTTCCACCTGTCTGCGCTGCACGGCCATCTCCAGGTATTCCCCGTCCCTGTAGATCGTCATCCTCACAGTGGTGCCCTCCTCCCCTTTAATCAGGCTCACCACCTTATCCAGATCCATGCCATAGGTGGACTGTCCTTCCACCTCAAAGATAATATCGTTGGGACGCAGCCCCACCTCCTCCGCCGGGGACCCCGGAATGGGGCTGTTGATCTTTGGATAGTTGCGTTCCGTATCCTGTGCCACATAAGCACCGATTCCATAGTAAGCGCCGGTGGTCTGCTCCATGAACGTGCTGAAATCGCTGGCATTGAAGTAGCTTGTATAGGGATCGCCCACCGCATCCATCAATCCCTGGTAGATTCCGTTTTCCAGATCTTCGCGGCTTATGTCATCCTTATAATAGTAATGTTCTATCATGTACTCCAGGGTGTCAATCTTATCCGCCACCGCATCGCTCAATTTGCCGTCTTTCCCGGAACCTCCCGCATTGACCTGCTGGCTGCCCTGCCCGCCGCCTTCCACCCTCTGCTGGATCTGATACCCCACATATCCCACGCACACTACCAACAGGGCAGTCGCAATGCCCACAATCATGCCCGCGACAAATTTGCCTCCCCCACCAGACTGGCATCTGTTTTGTTGCTCAAATACTTCCATATCGACCTCTTTCCCGCATAACCGGATTTCGTTATAAACCAGCCTCCGGTTGCCCCATATTATTGTGCTAATACGTATTTAGAAGCATAACTTCCAGACATGCCGCCAGCAGCGGCACAAACAATCCACGAGAAGAATACCGGCTCTTGACATTCTTCAGTGTGTAACTTATATTACGGTGAGATATAATTCCAGGGAGACACATATTCCCCGTTCAGACGCACACCGAAATGCAGATGATTCCCGGTGGAGCGCCCGGTGGAACCCACCGCCGCAATCGTATTGCCCCGAGCCACCACGTCATCCTTTTTGACGTACAGCTTGGAGGCATGCATATAAATCGTGTAGAGCCCGCCCCCATGGTCAATCATCACATAATTACCCATGGTGGAACTATAGTCCGCCGCAACCACGATCCCGTCGTAGGCCGCATAGATGGCCGTCCCCTTCGGCGATGCCAAATCCACTCCGTTGTGGAACTGTTGTACAAAGAGGGTGGGATGCATGCGCATGCCGTAATCGTCGGACACTCTGGTGTAAGAAGCCAGCGGAAATTTGAAAGTGCCGCCGTCATACATCAGCACCTTGCCGTTGCTGGCCAGGATCCTCTTCTTTTCATCCTCCACTGCTTTTTCCAGAGCCGAGATCAACTCATTCTGGGCTTTGATGTCCGCTTCATATTCCTCTATGGACTGTTCTCCCGTGCTGATTCGATGATCATAGGCGTTCAGTTCCTGCTCCTTCTGGTTCATCAGTTCTTCCAGTGCCGCCTGCTCGGTCTCCACACCTGCCTTGGCCTCATCCAGGAACGCCTTATCCTCCTCCAGCTGCGTCTTGCACAGCGCCACATATTCCCTGGTCCGGATAAATGACTCCAGCATCTGATTGTCGTATTCCGCCACCTTTTCCATATAGTAACTGCGGTTTAAAAAATCCGCAAAACTGGTGGCACCCAAAATCATGTCCAGAAAGTAGTTCTCGCCTCTCTCATAACTATATCTTATGTGGCTGGACATGGCGGCATACTGCCCTGCTTCCACTTCCTGCGCATGCTCCAGCTGTTTCTGCGCCTCCACAATCTCCCCTTCCTTATTGGAGATCTGAAGTTTTAAATCCGTAATCTTCTGCTCAATCTGAGCCATGCTCTCGTCCAATTTTGCCACATAACTCTTTAGATCCTTTTTCTCCTGCTCCAGCTGCTGTACCAGCTTCCGGATATCCGAGAGGCCGTTTTTCAGTTGATCCCGTTCATTCTGCGCATTATCAATCTGATTCTCCATCTCCCTGATGGAGTCCGATGTGATATTGGACAGATTGGTTCCGGACGCCTGCGCTTGCCCTGACATACACAGCAGCATTGCCAGCAGTGCCAGGCATCCTGTAATCTTCCGTTTTTTCATGATCATAATATCTCCCTACACATGCAGATGTTTTCTGACAGTGGAGATGCTGCCCACGAATCCAATGCCTACTCCAACGCCCAGGCACACCGGCATAAGGAACCCAAAAACCGTCTCTGCGGGAAGGAACTTAAGCAGATGACTGAGCATGGAGAACTTCTCCTCGGCATAGTCAAGGACACTTCCATAAAAATAATGAACCACCCACAGCGGTATAACCGCCCCGATCAGGCCGATGAGCATACCCTCAAGCACAAAGGGGGCACGCACGAAAAAGTCTGTGGCACCGATATATTTCATAATATTGATCTCTTCCTTGCGCACCGAAATACCGATGGTCACGGTATTGCTGATCAAAAACACCGACACCGCCAGCAGTACCACAATGATCCCCAGGGACACATAGCCGATCAACAGGTTCACGCCGCTTAAGGTACTGGCCGTCAGGGCGGAATACCTCACCAGCCGAACCCCTGCGATAGAGTACAGATAAGTCACCAATGTGTCCTGCATGGATACGTCGTTCAGGTATACCACATAATTCATGTCCCTGTAAAGCGGATTGGTGGGATATCCGGCGATAAACTCCTCCGCGCGGTCCCCGAAGTAGATCTTCTGATAATCCTCCCATGCCTCCTCCGCAGAGACATAGACCACCTCCGACACCTCTGTCCGGCTGCTGATCATCTTGCCGATCTCCTCAATCCGGGTGTCCGTGATGCCCTCATCAAAAAAAACCGTGACGCAGATATTCTCCTCTGCGCCCTTGACCATATACTGAAAATTCGCCACAATCGAATAAAATATGCCAAACAGGAACAGGCATGCGGAGATAGTGGCTATGGATGCCAGGGAGTACCATTTGTTGCGGAAAAGGTTTTTAAATCCCTGGTGTATGGTGTAAAAAAATGTGCTAATCTTCATCGTCTATATATGCCCCTTCCTCTTCGTCGCTGATGATCACGCCCTTTTTCATGGTAACCACGCGCTTTTGCATGGCATTGACGATCTCACGGTTATGGGTGACCACCACCACAGTGGTGCCGGCCTCGTTGATCTCCTCCAGCAGCTTCATGATCTCCCAGGAATTCTTGGGGTCCAGGTTACCGGTAGGCTCATCCGCCAACAGTATGGAAGGGTTGTTGATCAGTGCCCTGGCCAGCGCCACTCTCTGCTGTTCACCGCCGGACAGCTGTGTGGTCTTGGCCTTATATTTGCCGGCCAGCCCCACTGTGGCCAGAATGGCAGGGACATTGCGCCGGATCTCCCGGCCGGGAACCTCTATGATCCGCTGGGCAAAGGCCACGTTTTCATATACATTTCTGTCATTCAGCAGACGGAAATCCTGGAACACCACACCCAGATTGCGGCGCAGCCTGGGAATTTCCCTCCTGCGCAGCTTCGCCATGTCTTTGCCCATCACGCTCACCTGGCCGGAAGAGGCTACCAGTTCCCGGAGGAGCAGCTTGATCAACGTGGATTTTCCGGAGCCGCTGTCTCCGACGATGAACACGAACTCCCCTTTGTGTACCTTCAGGGAGATCCCGTTCAGCGCCGGCGACCCGGTGGAATAAGACTTGCTTACATTATTCAGGCAGATCACCCCATTCTCTTCGATGAACTTGGCCTGCTGTTTCCTAATTGCTTCTTTTCTCCTCATGTGCATACCCCTCGCCCGCTTCGGCAGGCATAATATTCAATATGGAAGGCTTCCTTTCAGCCTCTCGCTAGAACTCAAAGTTCTCCATATACTTCATATATTTTACCACCATCAGCGCGATTTTAAAGGTGATGGCATCCTCAAATACCCGCAGATCCAAACCGGTACTTTTCTGTAGCTTATCCAGACGATAGACCAGGGTATTGCGGTGGATGAACAGCTGCCGGGAAGTCTCGGACACATTCAGACTGTTCTCGAAAAACTTGTGTATCGTTGTCAAAGTCTCCTCGTCGAACTCGTCCGGGCTCTTTCCGCCAAAGATTTCCTTGATAAACATTTTGCACAGAGGAATCGGCAGCTGGTAGATCAGCCTGCCAATGCCCAGCGCACTGTAGGCAATGACGTCTCTCTCATCGAAAAAAATCTTTCCCACATCCAGGGCCATCTTGGCCTCCTTGTAAGAGCGGCTGACTTCCTTGATCTCCTTTACCACCGTGCCGTACGCAATATGTACCCCCCTCAGGCCCTCCTTCTGCAGAGCGTCGCAGAGCCCTCTGGCCGCCCGGTCAATCTCCTTGCTGTTGTCGCACTCCGACAGATCCTTGACGACAATCACATTGTTCTCGTCCACGGCAGTGACGAAGTCCTTGCCGCTGCTGCCAAAATAGGCCCTCGCCAGTTCCAGAGCGTTGTTGTCCTTGCCATTCTCGGATTCCACGATCATCACAGCCCTGCTCACGTCCATCTGGATGTGCAGCTTTTTGGCCCGGCTGTAGATATCCACCAACAGCAGATTGTCCAGCAGCAGGTTCTTGATAAAATTATCCTTGTCAAAACGCTCCTTGTAGGCCACCAGCAGATTCTGGACCTGGAAGGCGCTCAGCTTCCCGACGGTGTACACATCCTCGCCGGTACCTGCAATGACCAGCACATACTCCAGCTGCTGCTCGTCATATACCTTAAAAAACTGGTAGCCCTGAATCTCCTGGGAATCCGCCGGAGATTTGGCAAACTCCACCACAGCCCTGCTGCTGCCCGACATATCGGACGTATAGGCCACCGGCTTCCCGTCCACATCCATCACGCTGATATCGACTCTGGCAATCCCCTTAAGACCATCTATGGTACTCTGCAAGATCTGATTTGATATCATATTTTCTACTCCTTTTCCTGTGTGAGGTATTATCTTTTCTATACAAACAGATATTAGTAATAATGCCGAAAAATCCTTTTAATACAAATTTACAAAAAAATCACAGAAAAAGCAATAGGTTTTTGTGAAAAATTAATGGATATTTAGTCACAAAAAAGGTGGCAGGCTCTTTTTATGCGCCTCACCACCCCTATAGTCGGTAAAAATTACCAATCCGTTACAGACGGATATCTATACTTCCGCCTACGGCCGGATTTACACTGCGCTCCATAGCCGCCGCATCTACCATCTCTGCCACGCCTGCGCCCAACTCCTCACCCAGGTCAATCGCCTTGCTGAGCATCCTGATCCCCACCTGGGACTGCACATCCATCATAGCCATATTCATTGACAGCCCTGCAATATCCATAATCTTACCTCCCCTGTTTCCATTTTATTTTCCACATCTGCCCTGCATACGCCATACCCCTCCGGACAAATGCTAAATTCTGATTTTATATTAGCACACTTGCCGTATTTTGCCAAGGGGCAATTTACAATATAATCTGCAAAATAATCACGGCCACACAGACCAAAAGCCCCAGGGCCAGGGGAAGGCTCATCAACCGGGGGCCTTTTAGCTTCCGGCTGCGCCAGAGCCTCCGCATATCCTCCTTATGCCCTTCCCGCCCGGCAATCCAGGCCAATACGCAGCCCGCCAGGGGCGTACAGAAGGTGGCGATCAGGATGTACAGGCTGATGGACAAAAGCAGCTCCTGCCCGCTTAGAGCGCTCTCCGCCGTCTCCACAAGCCCCTCCATCCCCCCTGCCACATCCTCCATGGCATACATCAGCACTGTGGACAGTCCGTTCACCCAGAAATGAGCGATAAAGGCCGGTATCATACTGTCGGTGGCCTCCACCAGCAGCGCCAGTGCAATGCCCATCACAAAAGCATAGCACGCCTGGTTCAGGTTCATGTGCATCAGGCCAAACAGCAGACTGCTCAGCAGCAGGGCTTTCCATCGGTTTTCCTGTCGGCGGTAGCTCTGGTAAATCACCCCCCGGAAGGCCAGTTCCTCCGCAAAAGGGCCATACACCGCTATGCCCAGCAGCATTCCCCAGATGGGCAGCCGGGTGACCCGGGCGCTGAGGCCCGCAACCGTATTCTCCACTGCCAGCATGGAGACCGCATTTACCAATGTGATCAGAGGCTCCATCAACACCGTAAACAGCACCGTCATCAGGGCAGTGGAGATATGGATTTTTTTCAGCCGGCAGAAAGCCGCCGGCCGTTCCCCGCTGACCAGCAGAAACAACAGGGCCGGCAGCCAGATCGTGATCTCGGACACAAAAATATTCAATGCCATATTTTGGGCAACCACATCCAGAAACGGTGTGAATACCGCCAGCAGATTTAAGCCTGCATGGGATAATACTATGGCTAAAAACATCCAGCTTGCTCTTTTTGTGTTCATGTTCTCCGTATTACCTTTTCTGTAATCTGTATTTTCCCTGCTTTGAGTAAATTACCCACCGCGCGTTTAAACTCGTTCTTACTCATGCCGGTCTCCCGCAGGATGATGGCCGGGGACACCTTATCGTTGAAGGGAAGCACTCCGTCATAGCTGTCTATGATATCCAGCAGGCGCTCCGCGTCCTCGTGAATCTGCAGATAGGACTTTTCCCGTATGCTCAACACCAGTCTGCCGTCCGGCTGCACCTTGGTCACTCTGGCCCGCAGATCCTCCCCCAATACCACTTCTCCATAGAGTTCCTTCTTGGGGATCAGGGCGGAATACAGATTGTCTACGGCCACGAATACACCGAATTCATCGCTGGAGGCATAGGCCCGTCCAATCACCTGATCCTCCGCATGATAGGGGCTGTCCGAGCGCAGGTTGTGGTACACATTCATGGTGGCGCACAGACGCTCGCTCTTGTCTATATAGAGGGACACCAGCACCTTTTCTCCCTCCCGTACACGCTTCACCTGCTGGCGGAAGGGCAGCAGCAGATCCTTCTCCAGCCCCCAGTCCAGAAAGGCTCCGATCTTACCGGTCTGGGCCACTGTGAGTTCTGCCACTTCCCCCATCACCAGCCGGGGGGTTTGGGTGGTGGCAATCAGTCGGTCTTTGGAATCCTTGTACAAGAAGATCTCCAGCTGATCCCCTATGTCTGTGTCCGGCGGTACCTGCCTGGCGGGCAGCAGCACTCTGTTCTCTGTATCGCCCCGGCTTTCTGCAAGATATACGCCAAAATCTACCTTCTTCACAATATACAGTGTCTGTTTTTCTCCTAATCTCATATTGTCCTTTCTATATACAGGTTCTGCATTCGCCCGCTCAGTGCTGTTCTATTTTCCCCCTGCCCTTTTCTGTGCAGGCTATTTCGGCTTTACATGTTTCCTGCAAGCATACAGCCGGTACTTGATATCTGTCCGCTTACAGACGTCCTGACATTGGGCAATGCACTTTTCCGGAACATGCCGTTTAACATTCCTTCCTGGTTTTTCTATGCAGGCTGTTGGAGGATCAATGGTTCTTCCGTCCTGCATGTCCCCTACATACTCTCCGCAAACTCCACCACCGCATAGGGCTTTCCTGCCGGGCTGCCCAGAGATACGACGCACAGACCGGGGCTCCTCACCACATAGGGAATCAGTTCATCGCCCAGATGGGCCTGCATCCTGTATTCCGCCCGCATCTGCCGTATATAAAAGCCCTCCGGCAAACTGTTCATGGCCATGTCTACGAACTGGCCGTTATTTACATGGTGGTTTGTGTCCAGATGATGTTTTTTCACCACAACAGGCTCCTCAAACACACCGTTATCTGGCACTATAATCTTCCTGGGGGCGTATTCCATGGGCAGTTTTTCCTCAATCTCATAGGCTTCCTTCATCCGCTGTGTGGGATGGGCCATGGTCTGCTGTTCCAGATTCAGCAGAGTCCACAGGGAATTGGCCCGGGCCAGCATTTCCCCGCCGGAAGTCCTCATGAAAAAATTGCGGTATCCAAAACAGCCCTTGAACCCGTAAGGAAAGGTGCCTGTCTCCACCTCCTCGCACAGTTCAGGATAACGATTTACCACAATCTGCCATGACGAAAGCACCCACACCAGATTGTTTTCCTTCAGATATCTCCCCCCCACCCCCAGGAACTCCGACTGGAAGGTGGAACTGTCCTGGAAATAATTCAACAGAGCGGCAAGGGTCAGCCTGGCCTGGCTGTCGCACTCACTGTATCGGATCTGGCTTTTAAAAGTATACATGGCTTCTCGATGCTTCCCTTTCCCTAAAAATAGCCTCTCGGAATCTCTAAGCCCTATTTCATAGGGCTTAGAGATTCCGGTCTTATGGATTCCCCACTTTTTACGGATCATACGAATCAAAAGCCGCCATTTTCCGCCAAAAGATTCCGAGAGACTATTAAAAGTCCTTTATATAAATGTAATCCTGATTATCGCATATCTGCCTGGGCTTGTCAATTATACGAACGGTCGCTACACTTTTCCAATTCCTGCATGACACATGCTGCAAAATGATAGTAAACGACATAGATCGTTGACTATGGACAACATGTGCCGTGCGGGAAAAAATCGAATCGGTTGTGAAACTATATAGCCAATGCCATAACAAATTTCTAATGTCATTGCCTATAGTTCGGAAGTTTCCGCCCCGGCAAAATATGCGTCCACCCCGTCTGCGATGCCCTGCACGATCCGGCCCTGATAATCGGAGGTCTGCATCAGCTTGTCCTCCTCCTCATTGCTCATGTAGCCCATCTCAATGATCGTCACCGGTATGGTACACCAGTTGATTCCGCTCATGGTGTCCGTCTCCCACACACCTCTGTCCTTAGAACCCATCAGAGCCACCATATGGGACAACACTACCTGGGACAGACGCAGGCTCTCGTCATGAATCCCCGGATTGTAGGGGCTGGAGGCTGTGTTACAGATGGTCAGTGTACCGTGGACACTGCTTTTTTCCGAGCCGTTGGCGTGGATGCGGAGAAATATCTCCGCTCCCGAAGTATTGGCTGTCTCCGCCCTCTCCTTGTTGCTGATATCTACATCATGGCTGTCCCTGATCATCACAATGGTGTATCCCCGGGCCTCCAGTTCCGCCTGCAGCGCCTGGGCAATGGTCAGATTCAGTTCATACTCGTAAACGCCTGTGGACACTCCCCGGGTACCGGAGGACACCTTGGCTTTCAATTCCTCACTGCCCGGTCCCAGGGGTTCCTTCTCCTTGTTGCCCTTGGCCTGATGGCCGGCGTCAATGGCTATGATATGCCCGCCGGTCTGAGGTGTAGCTGTCTGCAAGGGCGGCAGGGCGGGAAATTCCGGTGCGAACTGTCCTGGTGCGGGCGACTCCTGTGCAGGCTGCCCTGGAGCAGATGCCCCCGGCGCAGATGGCTCCGGCGTGAACTGTCCTGATGTGGATGACTCCGGCGCAGACTGTCCCGATGCGGGCAGTTCCAATGGGGACTGCCCTGGTGCAGGCGGCTCCGGCACAGACTGTCCCGATGCTGACGGCTCTTGTGCAGGTTGCTCCGATGCTGACGGCTCTTGCGGGGACTGCCCCGATGCTGACGGCTCTTGCTCGGACTGTCCCGATGCTAACGGCTCTTGCTCGGACAATTCCTCAGACGGCAGGGATGCCCCGCCCTGTACCAGATACCCTGTAGAATCAGTCTCATGCCCCTCCCCAGCAGGCTTCTCCGCCTGCAATTCCACTGAGGAAGCCCCCTCCTCCGGTGCGGACGGTTCCGCTGAGCCGGGGGCAGAAAGTCCGGCGGACACATTCTCCTGTGACAGTTCCTCCTCCACGGCAGCATCCTCTTGCTCGTGGGCTGCGCCACATCCCATCAGCAGCGCCAGGCAGATGCCTGCCGCCATTACCCATTTTATCCGTCTTCCTTTATCCATTACATTTCACCCTCCAAATTCCGCATGGCCTCAACCGATGCATAATCTCTGTATCAATCAGGCGTCTCATCCGATGCATGACCCAGGTCCGGGAATATCCCTCTCCTGTCCCACCGCTTTTTCCTATTCCATTTTAACCTCTGATCTGCATTCATGCAATGAAAAAATCAGAGAGATCGCAGAGATCAATTCCCATCATAAAGCATATTAAAAAGGCTCCAGGGCTGTACCGCCTGATAATCAGCCTCGGAAACAACGACCGTGTATGTATCAATCGTATGGCGACGCAGATACGGAACTTACCTGGGGAATACAGCCTGTTTACACACGCGAATGAGGGTGGACTGACAGATGTAAAGGGGTCTGTTGCTATTTGAAGGGTTCGGCGGAAAAAGAGAAGAGCTATTTTATAAAGCACACGAAAATCAAGTATTGCTCAAGCCATTTTTCTTTAGTTTTCCAAGAAAGCACATCCTCATTCTTCTGAATAAGAGTTGTAAAGTGTTGATGTAACCACTTTTGACGGATATGTTTTACGGATAGAATGCGGAAAAGCGGAAAAAAGATTGAAAATAACACCATGCTCTGAATGTGCCTTAAATGCTTTGGCAGTAGACAATCCCCTTGAATATGCAACGTTGTATCTTGAGGACGGTATGCAGACATGGTAGATGCGGTAGATTCATTAGAATCTTGGTAATATATCTTTCTTTGTATAGAGGACGGTCAAAATATAAACCAGTTCTCTCTTATTTGTAAACCTGCCCACACTTGCATCATATATGAACGAAGTTTTACAATGATAAATTGTTAGGAATTGTTTAGAAATAACTTGTTAATTCTGACAGTTTAGCACTAAACGACATGGATACAAAATAGCCTACAGCTTCGTCTATAGAAATTGGGATGCAAAGCTTTTTTATGCTAAAGCAGGAAGAATGCTTGTTGGCGGAATCGCGGCAACTATTTTGCCTTAACTAATTCCAGATGCATAACACGCAAAGAAGGGATTACTACCTAATCAGCAATCCCCGCAATTTGATACAATCGGCCATTTGCTATATATTACTAGATAACAACATTAATCTAATGGTATAAATCATCATTGACTATAAAAAATTCATATAAGACGGCAAAATATAAACCGGAGCCCCAACAAACTACCTTAATCGCAGATAGCTAATGCTATCGCATTTTTTCTATCTTTTCAAAACCGTTCTATTATGTGATTTTAATTATGAAAAATTCCAGTCCGATTGTTTTATCTATGTCATCTTATAAAGGCCAGTTTCTTGTATAACAATCTTTTCCATAGCAATTCCCCCTCGTATTCTTTAGATATTTCCGTTTCTTCAATATTATCCCGCATTGTCTGACTCATTGTGCAAAGATAATTTCTTATCCATTTTGCTTCTTTAGCAATATCACTATATCGGCTATAAATTTTTTAGCCATTTTAATATAAGCTCTCAGCAAAAAAATCAACGAAAGTAATCCTACCAATATCCCGACCAGTCTTTTTATAAAATGAATAGCTTTCCTGCCCCCGTCCTTATCCATTGTTCCTCATTTCAGATGCTTTAGTGCAATAGCCGCAAATCTTCTTAAAAAGAAATTCTTACTCCCCTACTTTGTGCTTATCACTTTTTCTTTAATTCCCTTTTAAACAGTTCACTCATTTTCTGCTTTCCTTGCTCCGTCTCTAAATCTTTAGCTGTTATTTCTCCTTTGAACATTGCTGTCATTACTCCGATATACGCTTCCCCTAATGCCGTTGTCAACAATGATGCGGTAGCCCCGGATATTGCACTTCCCGCAATACCTCCAGCACCAGGAATTGATTTCAATAAATTTGAAACCAATATTTTTCCTGCAAATGTTGCACCGCTTGTCCCAATAATTGATGATATGATCGTAGTTATAACCGACTTTGAAATATCAAATCCAAAAATTGCTGTAATAGACGCCAGCATTGTCACTTCTGTAGGCACCAAAAGCGCTGCATCAGAAAAAGGAATAGGTGATGCACCCGCCGCCGCTGCTGCTAAAACTCCTGCAGCAACTGCAGCTTGCGCTCTTTTCTGCTTTAATGTCAAATTAACCTGCTGAACACTCATTAGTGTATCTTTCAATTCATCGGGCAATGCTCCTTGCATAATTTCGATTAAGGTATCCAACCCATATGCTTTTTGAATACATGCACCATTAATTGTCTTGTCTTCTGCTAATACAGGCACAACCTGAATCACACCTAAATTCATAGACTCTATGTATTTTTTCAATTCCTTATCCGGTTCCGGATCAAATGCTTGCGTAAGAATAATTATGACCGGAATATGGTAAATCCGATTTCCTTCTATAAAGGTCTTTATCCACTCTATTTCCATGGGTTCAAAACGATGAGATGGTGCAGAAACACAATACAAGACACAATGAATCGCTCTATTAATGTCTCCAGAATCTGAACCTTCTTTAATCGTTTTCAGCAATTCATCTTTTATTTCTTTTTGTGAATCCTGCCCCAGTTCGAAGCCTCTGGTGTCATAAAGACAAAGAGGAAAACCAGGCTTAGTTATTTTGACCATATGATCCGTTACACGCGCCCCCGTCCCTGTTGCCACCAATCTTTCTCTAAAAATGTTATTTATCAGTGTACTCTTCCCTACACCTGATTTTCCTACTATTACAATATTCATTTTTTTCATATTTTTCATCTTTTTTTCGATAGTCTTCATACAGTCGTCTACCAAATCATTAAAGTTCATATCCATATTCGTTTATCCTCCTTTTAAACCCATTTTGCAATTACATCATGTTCTTATATATCTTATCTGCCATCTTCTTTTGTACTTTAGGCATCACCCAAGATGCAACCGCGCCAACTGCTATGCTTCCCACCAAACCAATGATTGTCTTAACCACTGTTTTGTTTTTTGCGGACTTATTTTCTTTATGATTTCTTCTTTCCATCATTTTTCTCCTTGCTTATTTTTTCTTTATAAATGCTTTTACCTCATGAAAGTTCTTGTTAATTACAAGAAAATCTACTATGTTATTGGTAATAAATATCAA
>CAMWSA010000029.1 GCA_947176785.1 uncultured Lachnospiraceae bacterium | reverse complement strand
TCCAGATAGTGGGAAACCATAATGACAGCGATGCCGCTTTTCCTTATATTATCAAAGCTGACCCACATATTCTGCCTTACTTCCGGGTCCAGCCCCGTCGTCAATTCATCCAGGATCAACAGCCTCGGACGCCCCATAAGAGAAAGCAGAATGGATAATCGCTGCTTTTCGCCGCCGGATAATTTGCAGACAGGTCTTTTTCTTTTGTCGTCAAGCCCCATTTGCGCCAACAGTAAATTCCAGTCCGCCGGCCTTTCGTAAAAAGAGGCAAACAGCCGGCACTGCTCCTCAACCCTGATTTTGGAGGGATATTCCGCTTCCTGCAGCTGAATGCCCATCTCCTTATAAACTTCACTGCGGTGCAGCCAGGGATTTTTTCCAAAAACCCGGATCAGACCGCCGTCCGGTTTCCGCAGCCCTTCAATGCATTCCACGGTAGAAGTTTTTCCGGAACCGTTTTGACCGATCACAGCCAAAATCTCCCCGGCATTTACCGAAAATGACACATCTTCAACAGCCCGCAGACTTTTATAAGTCAGCTTCAGATTCTCCACTTGTACAATTGCCTGTGACATATAGACTCCTCCTGATTTCCGTTATACGCACGACCGCCAGGCTTGAAAAGTGCAGCGGATGTGCGTATACAATTTCCTTCCGACATTTCCCGGCCGGACCAGCCCTGTGATGGCAAAAGGGTAAATCTTATGGATTACAAGTATATATGGCGCGGGAAAAACGGTCAACAGAGTTTGAGGGAGAGGCAGCTCGCACTGTGTAAGAGGTAGAAATTCGTGTTTAAGATGCATGTATGGACAGCACAGGTGTGCTATAATATATGGAGGGAGGAGACACAGCTATGAAAGTCGAGTGCAAAATCAGTGCAGATTATAAAGAGCCGTATGCGGTCCTTCACATAAACAGGATTTCCCCGGGGATTGCGGATCTCATTTCCATGCTGGAAAAAGAGGATACCAATTCTCCCGCGCTGGCTGCGGCAAAGGAGGGGAAAACCTATTTTATTAAGCCGGAGGATCTGACATTGGCGCGCACGGAGGGCAGGGAAATCGTCTGCTATGACAAACGCAAAAACAGATATGTACTGGATAAACCCTTATATGAACTGGAAAATATGCTGGACATCCATTTTGTGCGGATCTCCAAATCGACGATTGTCAATATCCGCCACATTGATCATGTGAAGGCGGGATTTAACGGAACCATGGAGTTGGCCATGAAAAACGGTGTTATCGACTATATTTCCAGAAATTACCGGAAAACGTTTAAAGAAAGGCTGGGATTAAAATGAGACAGACTGTAAAACTCATAATAAAGTATATCCTGTACGGGATTTCTGAGGGCTGTACTTTTTTTGTGATCTGCTGCCTGCTCTTTTCCGCCGGAGGCAGAGAGGATATATCGGCGTCCATATACAACGATTTCGCAAGGCAGTCTGCCGGAGCCATGCTTGTGGGAATCGCCTGCGGCACCACTGCGGTGGTCTATCAGATTAACGGCCCTTCCCTGCTTATGAAAACGATCATACACTTTTGCGTGGGAATGGGCGTTTTCTATCCTGTGGCGATCTATTTAGGCTGGATCCCCTGGTTTCCGGGCCAAATTGTTTATACTGTTTTACAATTTACAGTCTCCTGCTGTATTTTCATGGCAATCTGGTTTGTCTTCTATCTGCTTAACCGAAAAGAAGCAAAAAAAATCAATGAGAGACTGCGAGAACTTGAGCGGAGCAATGTACACAAGGAATGAGCCGGTCATTTTTCCCTGCGGTTTTGTGCCCGGTACTGGCTGGGGGACAGGCCGGTCTGCTTTTTGAACTGGCGCATGAAATGCAGCTCGTTTTCGTAGCCGCAGAAGGAAGCCAGGGCGTGGACGGACATCTCTGTGGTCCGGTAAGAAATGTCCGAATGCAATTTCCTGCCGATCAAATTTTTCCAAAAAAGGAATTGACAAATACTGGCACTTGCTATATATTTAATTCATAATATTCATATAGAATAAGTAGGGAATGAATGGAGGGATTTATTATGGCTAAGATATACAGCAGGGCCACAGAACTGGTCGGACATACGCCGCTGTTGAGAGTGGAGAACTATATGAGGGAAAAAGGCATTGAGGATGCAGCGATCCTGGTAAAGCTGGAGTATCTCAACCCGGCGGGCAGCGTGAAGGACAGGATTGCACTGTCCATGGTGGAGGATGCGGAGAAGAAAGGGATCTTAAAGCCCGGGGCAACTATCATTGAACCCACCAGCGGCAACACGGGCATCGGCCTGGCCAGCGTGGCGGCGGCAAAGGGGTATCGGACCATTCTGACCCTGCCGGATACCATGAGCGTGGAGCGGCGCAATCTGTTGAAAGCCTACGGGGCGGAACTGGTGCTGACGGAAGGCGCAAAAGGCATGAAAGGGGCTATCGCCAGGGCGGAGGAGTTGCGGAAGGAAATTCCCGGCGCGGTGATTCTGGGGCAGTTTGACAATGCGGCCAACCCGGCGGCACATGCGGCCACCACAGGCCCTGAGATCTGGGAGGATACAGATGGCCAGGTGGATATTTTCGTGGCAGGCGTGGGCACTGGCGGCACTGTGACAGGCGTCGGGACTTATCTGAAATCCAAGAATCCCAGGGTGCAGATTGTAGCGGTGGAACCCTCGGATTCACCGGTACTCTCCGGCGGTAAGCCCGGTCCCCACAAGCTGCAGGGGATTGGAGCGGGTTTTGTGCCCTCCGTTCTCAACACCCAGGTGTATGACGAGATTTTCACCGTGACCACGGAGCAGGCATTTTCCACAGGCAGGGAGCTTGCCCGCAGGGAGGGCGTGCTGGTGGGCATCACCTCCGGCGCGGCGCTGTACGCCGCTTCCCAGCTGGCGCTCCGCCCTCAGAACAAGGGTAAGACCATCATAGCCCTGCTGCCGGACTCCGGGGACCGGTATCTGTCCACGGCGATGTTTGCGGAATAGTTACTGCCCATTCCGTGATTTTGGAGAAGGCGTATGGATGATGCGATCATGCGGGCGCAGTAGATGCGGGAGAGGTGAATATGAAAATATCGACCAAGGGGCGTTACGCGGTGCGGGTGATGTTGGACCTGGCGCTGAACAACAACGGAGAATGTATCAAGGTAAAAGAGATTGCGAGCCGTCAGGGGATCTCGGAGAAATATCTTGAACAGATCATTGCCGTGCTGAACAGGGCCGGCTACGTGAAAAGCGTCCGGGGGGCCCAGGGGGGATACCGTCTGGCCAGGGAGCCGGAAGCCTACACCGTGGGCATGGTGCTGCGGCTGACGGAAGGGTCGCTGGCCCCGGTGGCCTGTCTGGAGGAGGACTATGGCACCTGTGAGCGCTGTGACACCTGCGAGACTTTGCAGGTGTGGAAAGATGTGTATGAGGCGGTCAACAATGTGGTGGACAATGTGACCATCGGGGACCTGGCCGCAAGGCACAGGAAGCGGCTGGAGGCCATGGATTACACGATCTGATTTATGTATCGTTAACGAAAGTAGAAATATCGTTAGAATAGACCTGAAAAGAAATGAGATTGAACCGCATTTTCGACTAAATGCGGTTCTTCTTTTTGCGGGCAAAAGCCTCCCTGTAGGCGGTGGCTGTGATTCCCTCATAGCGCTTAAAGAGGCGCATAAAGTATTTCTCATCTCCGATCCCCACCTGCTCGCTGACTTCGGACAGCGTAAGCCTCGGCGTGGAAACCAGAAGGTTTTTGGCCACACGGATGCGCTGGCGGTTTAAATATTCCGTGATGGTGTATCCGCTGCAGCGTTTAAAGAGAGACGTCAGATAGGATGGGTGGTATCCGAACTTTTCCGCAATACCGGCCACGGATACAGAGGTGTCATAGTTGAGCTGCAGCCACTCCATGAGGTCGGCGATCCCCGTGGGGATTTTCTCATCCTGCTGCTGCAGATGATGGCGGAAAAAGTATTCGTTAGTCAGTTCCAGCAGCAAGGTACTCTGGGCGTAGCTGCACTGCATCCTGGAAAAACTGCCCAGACGCTTGGCCAGGTCAAGGAGCTGCACGAACAGGACATTGACCCGGCTGTTTGCAGAAAGGACACCGGTTTCGGGTAAGATATAGCGTGGACGGGAGGAGTCATGAAAACAGGCGGAGGCTTCCTGGCCGCCGTGCATTCCGGCGTATGTATCATTTAAGTAAAAGTGGCTCCAATAGAAGGACAATTCCCCCTGGGAGGGGCGGGTCCCGAAATGACATTCCCCGGGGAAAAGAAGCAGGAACCGGCCCGGGGTGAGACGATAGCTGCGGCTGCCGGACTGCATATGCAGGGTCCCCCTGGTCACGGAGATGAATTCATAGGAATCCATGATACGTTTGGGATGCAGAAACTGATCCTCGTTTGTGAGATTGCCTGCGGATAAAAAAGAGACCGGCTGTGAAGCGTCGGATATCAGGTACAACATCTATGATTTGTCCACCTTTCATTGAAAACTGTGTGTTGCGCAAATACAGGGAAATGATAACATGGTCTGTAGAAAAAGGCAATTATCCTGCTAAAAATCTTTATATTTATGCACATTTCTCAATAGGGCCTTAAGCGATATGGGAACGCCTGTGGCCGCCAGGGCTTATCCGGCTGCCTGCGGGGGATATGCGGAACCGGGAGATTGCCTAGATATGTGGAGTTTAAGAAAGGAGAGAGCAGATGAACATTCGGGAATTCAGTACCCCCCTGGACTTAAAGCAGATCCAGGTGACAGACGCCTTTTGGCACAGGGAGCAGGAACTGGTGCGCACAGAGGTGATTCCCTATCAGTGGGAGGCCCTGAACGACAGGGTGGAGGGGGCGGCCCCCAGCTACTGTATGCGCAACTTCAAGGTGGCAGGCCGTATGATGCGGGAGAAAAGGGACAAGGGCGCTGCCTATGTGGCTCCGGCCTATACCTTCCGGGGCTTTGAGGCCCTGCCCGAGAACCCGGCTTACCCCGACGAGGATAAGTTTTACGGCTTCGTCTTTCAGGACACGGATTTTTCAAAATGGATAGAGGCGGTGGGATACTCCCTGCTGCAGCACCCGGACGCCGCGCTGGAGCAGACGGCGGACGAGGCCATTGACATTGTCTGCGCCGCCCAGCTGGAGAACGGCTATCTGGACACCTACTATATTATCAACGGTATGGACCGGGCCTTTACAAACCTGCGGGATCACCATGAACTGTATTGCCTGGGGCACCTGGTGGAGGGGGCGGTGGCCTACTTCCAGGCCACCGGCAAGGATAAGCTGCTGAAAGCCGCCATGGGTTTTGCGGATTACTGCTGTGCGTATTTCGGTCCGGCCCAGGGGCAGTGCAAAGGATATCCCGGCCATGAGATCGCGGAGATGGCCCTGGTGCGTCTGTACCAGGCCACTGGGAAGGAGAAATATCTGGAACTCTCAAAGTTTTTTCTGGATCAGAGGGGGACAGAGCCCTATTATTTTGAACAGGAGGAACAGGAACGGGCAGCCCACGATGGTCAGCCCTATCGAAAGACCACAGACAATTCCTACCATCAGGCCCATCAGCCCGTGAGGGAGCAGTCCGAGGCCGTAGGTCATGCGGTTCGGGCAGTGTACTTGTACAGCGGCATGGCGGATGTGGCCAGGCTGTGCCGGGATGAGGCCATGGAGGCGGCCTGTGACAGGCTATGGGACAATGTGACCCGGGAAAAAATGTATGTCACCGGCGGCATCGGCGCCACCCATTTGGGGGAGGCATTTTCCTTTAACTATGATCTGCCCAATGACACGGCCTATTCCGAGACCTGCGCGGCCATCGGCCTGGTTTTCTGGGCCAGAAGGATGCTGCAGCTAAAGCCTCGCGGAAAATATGGGGATGTCATGGAGTCGGCCCTGTATAACACGGTGTTGGCGGGCATGGCCCTGGACGGTAAGAGCTTCTTCTATGTGAATCCCCTGGAGGTATTTCCCCGGGCTTGCCATAAGGATGGCCGGAAGGCCCATGTCAAGAGTGTGCGGCAGAAATGGTTTGGCTGCGCCTGCTGCCCGCCTAACATTGCCCGGCTGATCAGTTCCGTGGCCTCCTATGCATATACGGAGTCCGGGGCTGCCGCTTATGGGGGCTTCCTGCAGTCTGAGGAGTCCGAGACCCCGGTTTCAAAGGAGCCCCGGCTTCCCGGGGAGGACAGGATATCCGATGAAACAGAGGCACCGGATACTCTGTGGATACATCTATATATGGGCAGTGTAGTGACCAAAAAGGTGGGAGAGAAGACACTGGCTTTGAAGGTGGAGTCGGAAATGCCCTGGAATGGCATGGTGAAAGTGCAGCTGCATGGCGATCATGTCCCCTGCAGGCTGGCTTTCCGCATACCCGGCTGGAGCGGCGGGGTGAAAGCAGGCTATCGCTGCGGCGGCAGGCCGGGACAGGTGACCGTGGATGCGGCGGGGGTGGCGATAAGGCCGATTTCAGGGCAAGCCCATGAGGCTGCCGGTCTGGCGGCGGAGAAGGACTGCGCGTCTGGGCGACAGGGGACGGCGGCCTGCAGAGACGGCTATTTATATATAGACGGAATCTGGCAGGACGGCGATGAAGTGATCTTGGAGATGGATATGCCGGTGCGGATACTGGAGGCGGATTCCAGGGTGCGGGAAAACATCGGCAAGGCTGCCATTGCCCGCGGCCCTATAGTATACTGCCTGGAGGAAGCGGATAACGGCAAGGAGCTGCATCTGTGCAGGCTGGATTTGCAGAACCTGAAAGCAGCCGACATTGAGACGGAGGTGACGGAAGAACTGGGCCATCCCATGACGGTGCTGAAGGTGCCCGGCAAGCGGATGATTCCGGCGGAGAGCGCACAGCTTTACCGCCCGGCCCGGCCCGTCCGGGAGCAGGATGTAACCCTGCGCATGGTGCCCTACTACGCCTGGAACAACCGGGGCGAGGGCGAGATGAGCGTGTGGGTGCGCGGATAAGGAATTTGCCCAAAAGGACCGGCAGCCCCGTGGGGCGGCCGGTCCTTTTCCCGTGGGGGGCGCCCGGAGAGGCCCTATATATTCTCCCGGATCCGAATATCCACCGCCACATAATTATATTCTTTCTCCGGCAGTTCTCCCGTGGTCAGATAGGCGAACAGGAGCGTTAAAGGCTTGGAACCCTGCACTTTGGGCTGTTGACAGATGGTGGCGGCTATGACGCCTTTTTTCACCAGCTCCTTGGTGGTGGGAACCTTGTCAAACGCGATCACACGGACCTGCCTCTCCCGGCCCAGCACGGACAGGCTGCGGCATCCGCCGTTGACACCGCCGGCGGCAAAAAACAGCGCGTTGATCTCCGGGTGTTCCGTCAGCAGCCGGGTAGTCTTTTCATAACTTTCAAACTCGTCGTCGTGATTCTCGATGATATCCACGATTTCCATGTCGGATTTATAGCGTTTCAGGGAACCGACAAAACCGGCTACCCGCTCCGTGTGGCACAGGATATCCGGAGAGCCCGTCACGATACCTATCCGAACTTTATCATGTGTCATAAGGTGCATGAGTCCGGCGGCAGTCTCTCCGCTTCTCTTGTAGTGGCTGCCCACATAGGCGATACGCCTGGAATTTTCAATATCAGTGTTGAAAGTCACCACGGGGATATTCTGGTCGTACAGGGTTTGGATGCATCGGCGGATGCGCTCATCGTTGTAAGGGGCCAAAGCGATGCCGTTTACCTCCTCCTCCACCAGTTCCCGGATGGCCTGCAGCTGCTGATCCACACCGTAGGTGATATGCCGGACAATCACCGTACAGTTGTATCCGGCCAGTTCTTCCGCTTTCTCCGTGACCCCCTCCTCCACATCTATGAAGAAAGGATTCTCGGCGGAAAACAGCACAACTCCCAGCTTCAGCTTCTTTTTCTGGGCGGCCAGCACCAGCCCGGCGATATTGGGCCTGTAGTCCAGGGCCCTGGCAATTTCCCGGATTTTTTCCGCCGTCTCGGGATTCACGGAACCCCGGTTGTTCAGTACCCTGTCTACGGTCCCTCTGGACACGCCCGCCAAAGCGGCGATCTCTTTTATTGTGGCCATGGTACACCTCCCGTTCTCCTGCATTTATTCTCGGAATCCCGAAACCGCTTCTGATTTCTCTTACAAAGATTCCGAGAGTCTGGATGTCTCCAAATAAAATGCTGAACCCAGTCAATAATGTGCAAAATCCGCAATATAGGAATAGGGGATGAGGATAAAGGATCCTTCCGAATAGAAATAGTAATACAGCAGCAAATCCTTGTCCGCCGTGACGGCCCAGTAAATTTCTTCGTTTTTCAGCATCTCCAGCGCCTCCTCCACATTCATTTCCCTGTGGTAGTCATACGCCTCCTCCTCATATACGCAGAAAGCATCCATAAAGCTATAGTATGCGGTGCGTGTCGGACGGTCATAATCGGGTGCTTTATAATTCTCAGACCTGTAATCCACAATTCGCCTGTCCAATTCAACAAAATCGGACAGGCTCAACTGCCGCCCGGTGCTTATGTCAAATAAATAATGCCATTTGTCCGATGGTGTAGAGTATATATCCCCTTCCTCCGTATAATAAGTGGCCTCCCCTTCGATTTCGACGCTGAGAAGCCGCTCATCCTGATACAACACTTCATAGGATACAAACAATGACTGGTTTTTCAGCGCCGCAATGGCCTGAAAAATATTGTTGTAGCGATGCAGGCCAGACACAAACTCCCCCGCTATGCGAAAGGCTTCCCGTTCCAAAATATAATTTATATTGGCATATGCTTCTTCGTTGCCGGTTCCGACTATTTTGGGAAATTTTATGACGGCATGCCTGCCGTCGGGAAATCTTTCATACCATCTTGTCCTGACCTGATAGGTGGGGGAGTCCTCAGGATCCGCTCTCACGGGTATCTTCGGGGAGAGTATTCCCGATAAAAAGAGAGCGGCAGCCAGTATATGGCACAGGACCCGCATCCGATCCTGTGACCTGTGAAGCCGTTTTTTTATATTCTGGGTGTTTTTCATAATATGCACCTCTCTTATAAGCCGGAAATCTGTCAGCAATTTCTGTTTCCGGCGGATGATTTTATTCCCTGTGGAGGAACCGCCCCCTGGACCGAACCGCTTGTCGATGTGCCGGCTGCTTTTTTCTCCCCAGGAGAGCTACCCTCGCTGCATAGACAGTATGCTGCTCTTGCCGTACAGTGTTCCCGCTCAGTATGCTATCCTCGCGCACAGTATTCTCCCTGTATAGACAGTATAATTGGTTTTGCCGGATCTGTAAATATCATTAAGGGCAATCCAGCCCCGTTTCCTTGCCGGCATCGCCCTGCCGAAATCCATGCTTCGCCCAAAGCCGTCATCCGCCGGGATGGGACATGTGGTACCCTGCGGAGGGGACGGCCCCGTGCCCGGGCACGGAATAAATGTACCGCAAAAACAGCAGCTTTTGCCATGGGTCTGCCACCCTTTCAGGCACTAACACATTTCACTAGTTTTTATCAACGAAAATGTGCATAATCCCGAAAATGTAAAAGGGATATTGATTTTAGTCTTAAAAACGAGTATGCTATAAATAACGTGCCCGTACACATCACTTTTTAGTTCAGGCTCCAAAGCGCGGTCGGGTGAGAGGGGACGGGCGGGGGTGCAGACAGGGTATCTGTCCCACAATAAAGCAGCATTGCAGGCACAGCGGGAGTTTGCCCTGAGGCGGACTTCAAATATGCAGAAAAGAGGTAAATATGTTGTACATCGGAATTGATTTAGGCACATCGGCGGTTAAGCTTCTGCTGATGGAGGGCGATGGTAAGATCCGGAACATTGTGTCCCGGGAATACCCCATCTATTTCCCCAATCCGGGCTGGTCGGAGCAAAGGCCCGAGGACTGGTACGAGCAGACCATGGCCGGCATTCAGGAACTGCTGGCGGACGCGGACAGGAGCCAGGTGGCGGGCATCAGCTTCGGCGGACAGATGCATGGGCTGGTGATCCTGGATCAGGACGACAATGTGATCCGCCCGGCACTTTTGTGGAACGACGGGCGTACATATGAAGAGTGCGATTATTTGAACAACGTGATCGGCAAGGAAAAGCTCTCGGACTATACGGCCAATATCTCCTTCACCGGCTTTACCGCGCCCAAGATCCTGTGGGTGAAAAACAAGGAACCGGAGAATTTTGCCAGGATAGCCAAGATCATGCTGCCCAAGGACTATATCGCCTACAAGCTCACCGGGGTACACTGTACGGATGTGTCCGACGCCTCCGGCATGTTGCTTTTTGACGTGAAAAACCGCAAGTGGTCCAGGGAGATGTGCGAGATCTGCGGCATCACCGAGAACCAGCTGGCAACCTGTTATGAAAGTTATGAGTCCGTGGGCTGCGTGCTGCCGGAGATTGCGGATCAGCTGGGCATTCCCCACACGGTAAAGGTGGCGGCGGGCGCAGGGGACAATGCGGCGGCGGCCGTGGGCACCGGCACGGTGGGCGACGGTATGTGCAATATCTCCCTGGGAACCAGCGGCACCATCTTCATCTCCTCTAAGAATTTCGGCGTGGATAAGTACAATGCGCTCCACTCCTTTGCCCATGCGGACGGCAGCTACCACCTGATGGGCTGCATGCTCAGTGCGGCAAGCTGCAACAAGTGGTGGATGGACGATATCATTGGAACCGGGGACTACGCGGCGGAGCAGAAAGCCATCGAAAAGCTGGGAGAGAACCATGTGTACTTCCTGCCTTACCTGATGGGCGAGCGCTCCCCTCACAATAATCCCAACGCCAGGGGGACTTTCATCGGCATGACCATGGACACCACCAGGGCGGATATGACCCAGGCTGTGCTGGAGGGCGTGGCTTTTGCCCTGCGGGATTCTTTCGAGGTGGCCAAGTCTCTGGGTATTAAGATTGAGCGTACCAAGATCTGCGGCGGCGGCGCCAAGAGCCCTCTGTGGAAGAAGATGATCGCCAATATTCTGAACCTGAAAGTGGATGTGATTGAAGTCGAGGAAGGTCCCTCTCTGGGCGGCGCCATGTTGGCGGCAGTGGCCTGCGGCGAGTTTGCCAATGTGGAGGAAGCGGCAGCCAGGATCGTGAAGGTGGTGGATACCGTGGAACCTGATCCCGAACTGGTGGCAAAGTATGATGAGCGCTATGCCCAGTTTAAGGAGATCTACCCGGCCTGCAAGCCTTTATTTGAGATCATTAAATAAATTTTTCCTGGAGGTGGATCAAGTTGATTGAAAAGCTGAATAGCGGCGATCATATTAAGATAAACCTGTTCGGCAGGGAAAAGGATGTTGAAGTCTTCTCCACCGATTACGACAGAAAGACTTTGAGCGAGGAGGAAATCGCCTGCCTGAACTGGTTTGTAGAAAATGTTGATATAGCAGACTATAAAAAGGAAATAGCCGCGTGGTGCAATGAACAATATGAAATGATTGGTGACGAAGTGATTGACGAGGAAGATCTGGAGGAGGAACTGGACATTTTTGCCATCGCAATCAATGTCACGGGGGTGCCGCAGTCGAAGGACGGCTTTGTTTATCCTGAAATATCCTTTTTTGGAGATTGCAAATGTGACGAGGAACATGGTATTTGCATTGGCTTTCGCGACAGGAGGTTCCTGGGAGTGGATTTTCAGGACTGGACTTTATAATTTCCGTCATCGGCAGTATACAGTCAACGGCAGAATATGGTTTTGCAAAAACGGAAGGTAACAGCTTCAATGTCGTTGAATCCGCGCCCCGGGGCGCAGAAGGAAGAAACCTTTGGAATATAATTTCCAATTGTATATTCAACGCAATATCGCAGGCCCTGTCTGCGATATGCAGAAAAGAGGAAATCATGAAAATATTACCCATCACTGATCCTGCTTTCCGTAAGTACGGGCGGCAGATTACCAATGTGGACCTGACCGGACTGGTTGAGGCCCTGAGCAGGCAACCCGTGCCCGAGGGCGTGGTGTACGAGCCCAGCGTGGAGGCCCTGGAGGCCACTTCCGCCATGGAGGCGCTGACCACGGCGGCCTTCGGCGAACTGCCAATCCAGATCGGCTACTGCAACGGCCACAATGAACTGCTGAACGCGGTGGAGTACCACAGGAGCAGCGAACTGAATATCGCCGCCACCGACGCCATCCTGATTCTGGGCATGCAGCAGGATATCGGGGAGGATTTCACCTATGACACCTCCAAAATGGAGGCATTCCTGGTGCCTGCAGGCGTGGGCGTGGAAATCTATGCGACCACCCTGCACTATGCGCCCTGCGGCGTGGATGGGGCAGGCTTCCAGGTGGCGGTGGTGCTGCCCAGGGGAACCAACTATCCGCTGGACAAGTCCCATGCGGATCTGTCCGTCGCCACCGCCAATGAGGATGCGCTGCTGACCGCTAAAAATAAGTGGCTCATCGGCCATGCGGAGGGCGGCCTGGACGCGGGAAGTTATATCGGGCTAAAGGGAAAGAACTTGAATGTAAACGAGTAGTGCGGTATAATAAGTAAAATGCCTTGTATTTAACTTTTCTGAGCAGAGTATGCGCCGAAGCGCATATAAGCAAGGAATAATGAGAAAAATGCCTTGCATTTGTCTCGTCTGAACAGAGTATGCGCCGAAGCGCATATAAGCAAGGTATAATAAACCTGATATTTCGGAGAGAAAGCAAAGGCCGGAGTGCGGACCAATATTGTGAGAGTGGATAAAGCTGAAGGCGGCTTACATTTCTTCGGGTATATGTATACTAACGGACGCTGGGATTTCCCGATTTCTGTGCGTCATATGCTGCATAATAGGACGACATGCGACACGCAGGAAGGAAAATCTGGCCGTTCATGAGTATAATGAATGTAAACATTGCAAAACAGCACGTTTCCTGACGGCACAGGGATCAGTATACGGGTGCCCGGGCGGGCACATGTGGATCACGGGTATTGTGTGTCGGCAGGAATATGCGGAACAAAAATGAATGGAGGAGAGTACAATGAACAATTTACCCAAAATCAAAATCGGCATTGTGGCCGTGAGCCGCGACTGTTTCCCCGAGAGCCTGTCCGTAAACAGGAGAAAGGCCCTGGTGGAAGCATATAAGGCCAAGTATGATGAGACCGACATCTACGAGTGCCCCATCTGTATCGTGGAGAGCGAGATCCATATGGTGCAGGCCCTGGAGGATGTGAAGAAGAACGGCTGTAACGCCCTGTGTGTGTACCTGGGCAACTTTGGCCCCGAGATCTCCGAGACCCTGCTGGCAAAGCATTTTGACGGCCCTTCCATCTTTGTGGCCGCCGCCGAGGAGAGCCAGGCCGACCTGATGGACGGCAGAGGCGACGCATACTGCGGTATGCTCAACGCCAGCTACAACTTAAAGCTGCGCAATATCAAGGCTTACATTCCCGAGTATCCTGTGGGCACTGCTGAAGAGTGCGCCGACATGATCAACGAGTTTGTTCCCATTGCCAGGGCCATTGTGGGCCTTTCCGACTTAAAGATCATTTCCTTCGGGCCCAGACCGCTGAACTTCCTGGCCTGCAACGCACCCATCAAGCAGCTGTATAACCTGGGCGTAGAGATCGAGGAAAACTCCGAACTGGATCTGTTTGAGTCCTTCAATAAACATGCCGGAGACGAGAGAATCCCTGCCAAGGTTGCCGAGATGGCGGAGGAGTTGGGCGCAGGCAACAAGAAGCCCGAAGTGCTGGAGAAGCTGGCTCAGTATGAACTGACCCTGCTTGACTGGGTGGAGGCACACAGAGGCTACCGCAAGTACGTTGCCATTGCGGGCAAGTGCTGGCCCGCGTTCCAGACCCAGTTTGGCTTTGTTCCCTGCTATGTGAACAGCCGCCTGACCGGCATGGGCATCCCTGTATCCTGTGAAGTGGATATCTATGGCTGCCTGTCCGAGTTCATCGGTACCTGCGTGAGCCAGGATGCCGTTACTTTGCTGGATATCAACAACTCCGTGCCCGCGGACATGTTCAGGGAATCCATCGAGGGCAAGTTCCCTTACACCCACAAGGATACCTTCATGGGCTTCCACTGCGGCAACACCTGCTCCAAGAAGCTGGCATTCTGCGAGATGAAGTACCAGAAGATCATGGCAAGAAATCTGCCGATCGAAGTTACCAACGGTACTTTGGAGGGAGATATCGCTCCCGGCGAGATCACCTTCTACCGTTTGCAGTCCACGGCTGATTGCAAGCTGCGCGCATACATAGCCCAGGGTGAGGTATTGAACGTGCCTTCCAAGTCCTTCGGCTCCATCGGCGTATTTGCCATCCCTGAGATGGGACGCTTCTACCGCCATGTGCTGATCGAGAAGAATTATCCTCATCACGGCGCGGTTGCCTTCGGCCACTTCGGCAAGGCACTGTATGAGGTGTTTAAGTTTATCGGCGTGCCCGTGGAGGACCTGAACTACAACCAGCCCAAGAGTCTGCCTTATCCCACAGAGAATCCCTTCTGCTGATAAAGGCCGGCAAGAATACGGGGCGGAGACATCAGTCTCCGCCTCTTTCCGGGTATGCCTCTGCTGCATATTTAGCCCACATGGGCAAGAATATGCAACGGAGGTATTGTTTTTAAACGATATCGGACATTGGAAGGATGCTTTTCGGTTCTCCGAAAGCAGGCGGTATGATGTGTGAGGCAAGGCATATTTCGGCAAGCCCGGCAAGTGCTATAGTGAGGATATAGGGCTTCGCACTTCGAGAGTTGGTTTTCGGCAGCAGGAAATGACCCGGCACATTGTTCTGTAAAAAGAACAAAACAGGGAAAAAAATATATTGCGTATTTGTCGTACTGCGCCTATACTCTCTATTTGGAGTTCTGTGCCCCTGTGGCGGTCCCTTTTCAGGCACAGCTACTCCGGGAATTGGTAAGAAGAGGTAGAGAGATATGGTTAAAGATATGACAAAGGGTTCGCCCATGAAGCTGATCCTGGGCTTTTCCATCCCGCTTTTGTTCGGCTTTCTGTTTCAGCAGTTTTACAATCTGGTGGACACGGTGATCGTGGGCCGTTTCCTGGGGACGGACAATCTGGCGGCGGTGGGAGCCACGGGCTCGGTAAATTTTCTGATCATCGGCTTCTGCATGGGAATATGCAGCGGCTTTTCCATTCCTGTCTCCCATAAGTTTGGGGCGGGTGACCCGGTGGGGATGCGTCGGGTGGTGGCCAACTGCGTTTGGCTGACGGTGGGTTTTGCCCTGCTGATGACGGTGCTGACCACTGTGCTGTGCCGTCCGATCCTGGTGATGATGAAAACCCCCGGCAATATTCTGGATGCGGCTTACTCCTACATATGGGTGATTTTTCTGGGCATTCCCGTGACCTTTTTGTACAATATGACCTCCGGGGTGATCCGTGCCCTGGGGGACAGCAGGACGCCGGTGATTTTCCTGGTCATGTCCTCCTTCCTCAATATAGGGCTGGATTTGTTCTTTATAGTTACTCTGCACTGGGGCGTGCAGGGGGCGGCGTGGGCCACCGTGATTTCCCAGGGGGTGTCGGGGCTGTGCTGCCTTTTGTTTATGGTCAAAAAGTTCGAGCTCCTGCGGATACAGAAGGGGGAGTGGGCACCCGACCGGCATCTTATGGGAACCTTGTGCGGCATGGGAGTTCCCATGGGACTACAGTATTCCATCACTGCCATTGGCAGTGTCATATTGCAGAGCGCTACCAACACGCTGGGCTCCGATGCGGTGGCGGCAGTGACAGCGGCGGGGAAAATCAGCGGTTTCCTGGCCTGTCCCTTTGATGCCATGGGCTCCACCATGGCCACCTATGGCGGGCAGAATGTGGGTGCCGGGAAGCTGGAGCGCATCGGACAGGGGCTGAAGTCCTGTATCCTGCTGGGGGCGGGGTATTCGGTCGTTGCCCTGGGCATCAGCACCCTGTTTGGAAGCCCTCTGGCAAAGCTGTTTCTGGATGCCTCCGAGGCGGCGATTATTGACAATGTGAAGCTGTTTCTGACGCTGGCTACGGCGTTTTACTTTCCGCTGGCCCTGGTCAACATTATCCGCTTTATGATACAGGGGGTGGGCTTTCCGTTCTTTGCCATCCTGGCAGGGGTGTTTGAGATGGTGGCAAGGGCGCTGGCCGGCTTTGTGCTGGTGCCCGGCCTGGGCTTTGTGGGTTCCTGCCTGGGCAGCCCCATCGCCTGGATCCTGGCGGACGCTTTCCTGATTCCGGCCTACTTCCATGTCAGGAAGAAGCTTTGGCGCATGAGGGGAGAAAGACGCGGAGACGCCCCGGAGAAATAATTTGCTTTTTATGCACATATAAGATATAATTTGTATACCTTTGGCAATTTCAAAGCGCCGGAAAATCTAAAGGGCCGTGAATATGGCAGGAGGAGGCTATGCGGGACAAGAGACATGACGTTATCATAAAAGGAATCGAGGCTGTTCTGATTGGCCTGACCTTTTTAGCTTTTGCCAAAGCAATATGGATAAGCCTGGATATTGACGAAGCCTATGCCGTAGCCTGCGCATACCGCATGGTGCGGGGGGACAGACTGATCAGGGACATGTGGGAACCGCATCAGTTCAGCGCGTTTCTGGCAGCCCTGTTTGCCGCACCATATATCCGGATACGGGGAAACACGGATTACCTGGTGATATGGCTGCGGACGGTCGGAGTCCTGATCCATACGGGTATGGGGTGGCTTTTGTATAAGCAGCTCCAAAAAATGATAAAGCCCTTCTTTTCTTTCTGCATGATGATCCTGCACTTGAATTTTCTGCCCAAATGGGTGCAGATGCCGGAATTTGAACTGATGCATTACTGGTGTCTTCTGGGAATTTTCCTGATTTTGTATGCCTGTTTTGAGGGTGGGAGCTTCCGGAGGCTTTTTCCCTTCCTGGGGGGCTGCCTTCTGGTAGTCAGTATGTTGTGCTATCCGACGATGCTTCTTGTGTATCCCTTTTACATTTTGGCGCTGTATATGCTGGAGAGGCGATATCCTGTGCCGGGATCTGCGAAATACTGGAGGAGCAGTGTTTCTTTTACACTTGGATGCCTTCTGACGGGAGGGCTTTTCCTGGCCTTTTTACTTGGCTATATGTCGCCGGCGGAAATGAGGAGGTATATTTCCTACATTTTTCTGGACACATCTCATGGGGTATATACCATGGGTGAGAAGTGGGCAATGTACTGGAAACAAATACAGGAGCAGGCGGGGATTTATGGCTGGTATCTTCTGACGGCGGCGGGGGTTGCGCTGGTTCTGTATTTGATATACCGGTTTGTTCCGCACAGGAGCTTTGTAAGCCAAAACGGTTCAGAGAGGCGCAGGCCGGCGGAGGGCTTATGGCTGTCGGCGGTAATCGTTCTGGCCTTGGCGGCATTGCTGATGCAGATAAGGGCCATAGCCGGGTTCCTCTTTGGAGATGAGAACCAGTTTTTCTTTCAGGCGCGTTACATGGCGGTTATGCTGCCCGCGCTGCTGATCTGTGTCAGGCACTACAGAAAAATGGCAGTATGGCTGTATCTGTGTATTATTCCCGCATGTATGTCTGTGACGGCAGTGCTTTTTGTGACGAATATGGATACAAATACCACCTATGCGAAAGCATTTATAGGTGTGATAGGGAGTCTTCTGGTTATCTGCCAATATGGCGAAGAGATTGGTGCTTCTGCCGGAAAAAAAATATTTTTGGCTCTTTCCTATGCCATGGGAGGGATGCTGCTGGCCGGACTTTTGGTGTGCCGGCTTATATTGATCCGGGTATCCGGCTGCCTGCCAGTCACGATCCGGGCATCCCTTCAGAAGATGGAGAGCGGTCCTGAAAAGGGGATATATGTTCTGGCGGATACCGCAGATATCTGGAATGACAATTATCGGGAACTGCAAAATGTGACGGGCCCGGAAGACAGGGTATTATATATCGGGGCTGAGAGTTTGATTTACGTGAAACTGGGAGCATTGCCGGCAACTCCTTCCACCCAGGGAACGACAGTGTATAACGAGATGTTTCTGCGCTATTACGAAGAGTACCCGGAGCGCATTCCCAATGTCATTGTGTATGATAAGACTTTTGGGGAAAATCCGGTGTATTCCCTGTATTACGGTTACTCTCTCCAGAACCCGCAGTTTTTTCAGTGGATAGAGGAGAATTACGGTGGCGCGCAGAAAATAGAGACAGAGCATCTGATTATTTTGCGACAGTAAAAGAGAAGAGCGGTAAAAGGAGGCTGGCTATGTACAATTATCAGCAGGCAATCAATGACATCATTCGGCAGGAAGTGGATGCCGGACAGATCGCCGGGGCAGGTTATCTGCTGTTCCAGGGGGGGCGGGAGCGGTATTTTTGCGCCTGCGGCTATGCGGACCGGGAGAGAAAGACACCTGTCAGGCGGGACACTGTTTTTCGGCTTTTTTCCATGACCAAACCCGTCACGGCAGCGGCGGTGATGCTGCTGGTGGAGCGGGGAATGCTGGATCTGCGGGATACGGTGAGCCGGTATCTGCCCTGCTTCAGGAACCAGACTGTGTGGAACCCGGGGGGTGAGCCTTTGCCGGTAAAGCGGGAGACTACGATTTATGATCTGCTGAATATGACCTCCGGTATCCCTTATCCGGAGAATTGGGAGGGCTGCAGTCCCTCGGGACTGCTGATGGATGAGTTGTTCCGGAAGATTACGGCAGACCAGGCGGCGGGGCAGCGGTTGACCACCAGGGAATGGATTGAACGCAT
>CAMWSA010000028.1 GCA_947176785.1 uncultured Lachnospiraceae bacterium | reverse complement strand
GGCGCAGCCAGCGGTATGCAGGAATAAGGTAAGTTTGGAAGTAAAACTTCCAAATTCTGATCGGTGCAATATCGCAGGATCAGCCTGCGATATGCAGGTAGAGGTAAATATGGAACTCTGAAACAGCATCTGCCCGGACAGCGCATTGATGAATGTGTGGACGCCGGAAGCGTCCAGACATTCATTACCGGGAAAGTGCGCAGGGAGGGCAGATGCGGAACTCTAATTAGGAGAAAAAGAAGTGAAGGTAGAACAGTTTGTGGAGGCAATAGGGGCTGATTTTTATACGGGAGTACCGGACTCACAGTTGAAAGCCCTGTGTGATTATCTGATGAAACATTATGGCATTGACCCGGTACATCACCTGATTGCCGCCAATGAAGGAAACTGCGTGGCCATAGCGGCGGGCTACCACCTGGCTACGGGCAAGATACCGGTGGTATACATGCAGAACAGCGGGGAAGGCAATATCATCAATCCGGTGGCCTCACTGTTAAACGAGAAGGTATATGCCATTCCCATGATTTTTGTCATCGGGTGGCGGGGGGAGCCGGGCGTGCATGATGAACCCCAGCATATCTATCAGGGAGAGGTTACGCTTAAGCTGCTGGAGGCGATGGACATCAGCTTTTTTGTGGTGGGCAAAGAGACTACGAAGGAGGAACTGGGACTGGCGCTGGCCGGATTTCAGGGTGCCTTGTCCGCAGGGAAAAGTATTGCCCTGGTAGTGCGTAAGGCTGCCCTGTCCTATGATGAGAACATGGCATATAAAAATGACTGTGCAATGACGCGGGAGGAGATCATCCGGCATATCGCCGCCGCTGCGGGGGAGGACCCGATTGTTTCCACCACCGGGAAAGCAAGCCGGGAATTGTTTGAGATCAGGACTGCCAATGAGCAGAGTCACAAATATGACTTCCTGACAGTGGGTTCCATGGGGCACAGTTCCTCCATTGCCCTAGGGATTGCAGTCAACAGGCCGGGCACAAGGGTCTGGTGCATTGACGGGGACGGCGCGGTGCTGATGCACATGGGGGCAATGGCTGTGATCGGGGCAAATCACCCGAAAAACCTGGTGCATGTGGTAATCAACAACGGGGCACATGAAACCGTGGGAGGAATGCCCACAGTAGCCGGGCAGATGGATATCCCCGCCATTGCCAGGGCCTGCGGTTATCCCTATGCCGCCTCCGTAAACAGTTATGAGGAACTGGACCGGGAGCTTACCGCTGCCGGGGAGCGGGAGGCGCTGACTCTGATAGAGGCAAAGTGCGCCATAGGAGCCAGGGGGAACCTGGGGCGTCCCACTACCGGTGCCGTGGATAATAAAATTGGATTTATGGAGTATTTGGAGGAACTTTCGAAGAGGCGGAGATGAAAAAATTTGGGTTATCTTTTTTAAACGTATTTTTACTGACATTTATGTTGTTGATATTCGGTCCTGCCGAAATCTTTTTTGCAAATGCCACGGAGTTTGAATTTGTCTATGGTGAATTTGCCGGGTATCTGGCGGCGGCGGCGGCAGGCGTGGCACTGGCTGTGGGCGGTATATTGGCGCTTTTGCCGGATAAGCTGCACCGGCTGGCGATGTCTGTTGTTTTTGGGATTTCTCTGGCCGGATATTTGCAGGTCATGTTCCTCAACGGACAGCTGGATCTCCTGGGGTTAAATCCGGAGGGCTACCAGGTTCAGACAGGCGCGGCGGTGGGAAACCTTTTCATCTGGCTGCTGGTTATGGCCAGTATAATCGTTCTGGCTTTTGTAAAAAAAGAGATCTGGAAAAACGTGGTAAAATTTGGCGCTGGCTTTTTGCTCTGTATTCAGGCAGTGGCGCTTGTTTCCCTGCTGGTAACGGCCAGGGATGAGGCATATCACCACAAGACACAGGAATGGCATTTGACAGGTGAGGATCAATATGCGGTGTCTGCCAGGGAAAATGTGATTCTGATTATCTTGGACTACTTCAGCAATCAGCGGCTGCTGGAGGTACAGGCAGAATATCCCGAGGTGATGGACTGCCTCCATGATTTTACCTACTATAATAACACGGACTGCAATTATTACGGAACATTCCCCTCCATTACGCATATGCTGACGGGCAAAAAGGTGGATGCGTCCATACCTGTCAATGAATGGTTTTACAATGTATGGACAGATCCGGATACCGTTTCTTTCTATGAAAAGCTGCGGGAGAATGATTATGTGGTTAATATATACAGCCCGGATGCCCATCATTTGTGCGGAACCAACGATGTGGAGATTATCAATACCTGCTTTTCCAATGTGACCAACTCATCCAGAACAGTGGATGTATTTTACAAGCTTCTGTTTAAAACCATCACTAAGATGTCCTGTTACCGGATGGCTCCTGAGATGTTGAAGAACGCTTTTTATACAGCCGGTTCCGAGTATGCGGACATTATTACTTATGAGGATGACGTGATCCGGCATAACAATGCGGACTTTTACAGAGGGCTTTTGGAGCAGGGGCTGACTGCGGACAAGAAATCCAATTATTTAATTGTTCAGCATTTGCTGGGAACCCATGAATACACCACCACGGCGGATTGTGTCCAGAGTCCTAAAACCTCCCTGGAAGACACGGTGAGGGGCTGTATGGTCATGGTGGAGGAGTATTTGAACCAGTTAAGGCAGCTTGGGGTATATGACGATTCCACTATCATCATAACGGCGGATCACGGGGATATGGTGGACTCCCAGGTGATTTTCTATATTAAGGAACCGGGCGTTAAGCGGGAGACAACGGCGGAAACCAATGCCCCTGTTTCCCTGCATGAACTGCGTCCCACCATCGCCCAGGCGGCCGGGCTGGATGCTTCCCTGTTCGGACAGACCATTTATGAGTTCTCTGAGAATCAGCAGAGGGAGCGGGAAGTCTGGGTGAGGGATTCGGATACCAGGTATACGATAGTCCAGAATTATGCGGAGGACAGGATCGGCTATGCCAATATTTACAAGGTATATAGGTATACAGGGGACTATAGCGACCTGCTTCAGAGGATCGAACAGGAACAATACGACGTGGTACAAATGGTGGATTCCTTTTTTTAGCACCGTGCATTACCTATAAAAATAGAGGCGGTTATCATCACGTTGATATATACTTAGGATCTGTAGGGAAATAACTAAGTATAATTAGCGCGGTAATAACTGCTTTTATTGTTTGCAGAACTATACAACAACCAATTCTGACATCAAATCTCCACATCTGATTGAGCGAAAAGAAAATACTTGAAATATTTATGAATTATAGTACAATATAAAAAAGGGGGCGATTCCAATGTATACATAGACAGACATAAAGCCAATGTATTGTATAGCAAAATATGAAGAGGATGAAGCTATGGAGGTAATGCGGTGAGTAGGATGAAAAGAGTTACAGCTGGCATGTTATTGAGTGTGCTATTGGTAATGCAGGGTATAATGGCCCATGCGTCCGAAGGAGGATGTGAGCATAATTGGAGAATGGATAGAATGGAACAGGTGTACGCAAAAGAGGAGAAGTGTGGGGAGCATGGGGTATATTGCAAAGTATATATAAGAGGATATAATGTCGTTGAAGTCTGCACAAAGTGCAATGACAGAAAGAATTCGCATTATACAGAAGAAGACCACCGCTATTTGAGCAGGTAACAATTTATGACATTTGGGTGAAGCAGAGCGGCGTATGATGGACAGCAGAACTGTGTGGGTTTCTACTGTCCATTATTTATATTAACAAGCAGTCAGATTTTCCGATTCCTGCACGACATATGTTGCATAATCGGGCAGGAATCGGAAAATCTGACCGCTTGTGAGTATATATAGCAGGAGGATGCTTTAATTCTGGTTTATCCGGGGTAGGGAGGACAGATGAAAATAAAAAAAATATTGTGCATAGGTATACTTGTACTGGTAATGTCAGCAGCCGTCTCCTGCGGAATTGCGCAGCAGGCGAACCAGCCTCTGGAAGATCCCGCAGATTCCTACAGGGTGGAGAAGGAGGCGGTGGTGGAGATCGACGAGATGTCCCTGCTAAACTGTTATGCCACAGAGCAACATATTTACTACATCCAGGCCGTCAGCGGGGGAGGAAGCGGTATATGGATGCGGGAGCTTGCGCAGGAGGCAGAGCCTGTCTGTGTGTGTGTATTTGCGGAGAATGAGATATTGCAGACATTTACCATCACCGGGGCAGGAAATGTGATTGCGGCGGTCAGGGACAGGGAGCAGGGGAGCGTAAGGCTGAGAAAAACGGATAAAAAAGGGGAAGTGATCTGGGAGAGTGATTTTCCGGAAAGGCAGGAAGACCTTCTTATTTCCCATATTCTCGAAGGAAGCGACGGCAGGATCTATACTGCGTCTTCCCAGGAACTCTTTCTGTGGAACATGCAGGGGAAGCTTGAGAGATGTCTTACGGTTGAGGGGGAACTGATTCAGCAGCTGGCGGATGCCGGCGACGGGAAGATCGCTGTGCTGCAATACAGGCAAAAAGGGCAGGCGCTTACAGTGTATCAGGGAACGGATGGAAAAGAAGTATTACAGAAGGATTTCGGGGTGGGGCGACGATGGTTTGACGAGGGACTGTACTATCCGGCGGACTCGCTGCTGGCACAATATCATTGGGACAGTGACAGCAGCGAGTCGGTACTGAATTTTACGGACTGTGGCATTGCCATTTCGTCCATCAGGCTTTTCCGGCCTCTGGGCGAAAAAAAGTTTCTGATTGGCTGCGCGGAGGAGGGAAGCCCGGGGATTTGGTTTGTATGGCTGAAGGCTGACGAAGAGGGACAGGAAGGGACGGAGAAGGAACAGAAAAACAGGACGCAGCTGGTGATTGCCACCTTTAATCCCCAGAATCTGCAGAACAGTATAGTGAGATTCAATCGTTCGCATGAAGAATACGAGTTGGTCACAAAGGATTTTGGGACAAGTGATCCCGACATCTACGCCTTTATGGGAGAAGTAGACAGATTTAACGCTTACATTTCGTCCGGCAGCGCTCCGGATATTATAGACATTAATGGCACAGGGGACTATCATGATTATGCGGACAAAGGATTTTTGCTGGATTTGACCGATTACATTGAGGATAGTGGGAGAATCGGCAGGGAAGATATTCTGTCAAGGGTCTGGGAGGATATTGCCGTGGACGGAAGGCTGTACACCCTGCCAAGACAGATTGAGATAACGGTTCTGGCCTGTCCGGCGAAGCTTCTGGACGGAAAGACCAGTTGGACCATAGAGGAATATCTGGAACTTCTGGAACGGTATCCCAATGCACTGTCGGGGAATGGGGCTTCTGCCGAAAGGGTGAAAAAGGATATTTTACGAAAAGCCCTTTATGAGGGAATCAATGGATTTGTTGACTGGGAAGAGGGAAAAGCTTTTTTTGACGGGGAAGAATTCAAGGCTCTGCTGAGACGAATAGAGGCGTTGGAAGTGGAGGAGATTTCCCGGAGCAGGAAAGAGATGGCCCAGGATGGAGAAACAGTGCTTTGGGAGTTATATCTGCACAGGGTCAATGAACTGTTGCAGGCGGAATACCACAGCGGACAGGAACTGACGCTGATCGGTTTCCCTGTCAGCGGAAGAGTGGAGGGGGAGAAAAGCCGTAACCATATAGGATATGGCGAGATGCTGGGGATTCACAGTGCTTCAAAGGAGAAGGAGGCAGCCTGGGAGTATGTGGAGGAATATATGGCGGGCGCACTGCAGAAAAACAACTTTTTCTTCAGAACCGGAAAGGAGGCTTTTGAAGAAAAAATGCAGGAGGATGTGGGGGTTGAAACGTGGACGCCTGACGGGGTCCTGCCAGGGGCCACCCAGGAGGAGACGGATAGAGTGAGAGCGGCTTTTGAGGAGGGGATTTATTACTCCGCCGAGAACAAGCCGCTGCTTGATATCATAGAGGAAGAGGCAGGCTCCTATTTTCGCGGGGAAAAGGAATTGAATGATGTGACAGGGATTATACAGAGCCGCATTCAGGTTTATCTGAATGAAAGATGATTATATCCAGATACGCAGACAGGATATCGGGATAATTCAACATCCCATCGAAAAACAATTGAAAATATATCACACATGATATATAATAACAAATATTTGAGAAGCTTCTTGACATTCCTATAGTCAACGACATTGGAAATGGGCAGCTTGCGCCGTGCAGGAAGGACAAGCTGACCGGTCGTGGGTATAATACATGCCGAAAGGCGGGAAAGGTGAGGTATTTATTTATGAAAAAATTTGTTGGCAGGGCGTTTTCATTTATCTATTTTTTCAGCTGTTTTTATACACTGTACACAGTTCCGGTACATGCGTACATCGACCCCTCCGCTGTGACGTATATTATCCAGGCTGTGGCAGGCGTTCTGATTGCGCTGGGGGCGGCGTTTACGATCTTCCGCCACAAGATTTTCAAATTTTTCCGCGGTAAGAAAAAGGACAGGGAAGAGGAAAGTAAGATCGAATTCAAGGATGTGGAATAATATACGAACGAGCGCTAAGATTTTCCGATTCCTGTACGTCTCCTGCTGTATAATCGGACAGCATGCGATGGGCAGGAGGGAAAATCTATCGCTCGTGAGTATCCTTGAAACAGGAAAGGCATGGGATATAAATTGAGTAGAATATTAGACGGAATTGTGGATGCCCTGGTGGGTCTGATCAGTGGCTGCCATATGCTGTGCCACAATTATTGGATTGCTATTTTCCTTTTTACATTGCTGACAAAAGTGATTCTGCTGCCTTTATCCATCTGGATACAGAAGAATTCCATAAAGACCGTCAAGATGGAGCCGGAGCTTAACCATATAAAGGCGGTGTATGCCGGCAATCAGGAATTGATTTCGGAGGAACAGTACAAACTGTTTAAGCGGGAAAGGTACAGTCCCTTTGGTGACTTAATCCCGCTGTTTGTGCAGCTTGCCCTGCTGATGGGAGTCGTGGAGGCGGTGAAAAGGGGGACCCCCTTGACCGTCATTCCCATAGAGGCACCTGGCCTGCCCCTGCTGGTTCCGGCAATGGCGGCGGTATCCGCCTTTGTCATGTGCTTTGTTCAAAATAAAATTAATGTGCTGCAGTCCGAGCAGGGCGCTCTCAATCGGTATGGGACTATGATTTTCTCCGTGGGACTGTCTTTGTATTTAGGATTCTTCGTATCTATCGGAGTGGGATTTTACTGGATTTGCAGCAATCTCCTGTCCACCCTGCAGCTGGCGCTGCTCAATGTCTGGATCAATCCCAAGGATTATATTGACTATGAGGCCCTTGAGAAAAGTAAGGAAGAACTGAGGGATGCCAGGGCCTTCATGGCAGGCAGGAAGAAGGAGGGGCGTAAAAATCCTTACCGCAATAAGGAAAAAGAGGATTATAAGCGTTTTTTGTCCGGCCAGAGGAAGAAGCTGGTTTTTTATTCAGAGAAGAACGGGTTTTATAAGTATTATAAAAACATTATTGAAGAGATTATCAACAGGACAAATATTGTGGTGCATTATATTACCAGTGACCCGGAGGACGAAGTGTTTGCCCTGGAAACTGAACAGTTTAAGCCTTACTATATTGGGGAGAACCGGCTGATTGTACTGATGATGAAGCTGGAAGCGGACATTATGGTGATGACTACTCCGGATCTGGAGAATTTTCAGTTAAAGCGCTCCTATGTGAAGAAGGATATTGAGTATATTTATGTGCCCCATGATGTAAACAGTGCCAATCTGACTTTCCGCAAGGATGCACTGGACCATTTCGACACGATTTTTGTATCCGGGATACAGAACAAGGCGGAGATACAGGACAGGGAGAAGAAGTACGGGCTTTCCGGCAAGAACCTGGTGGAATGGGGTTCCAGCG
Source organism: uncultured Lachnospiraceae bacterium (assembly GCA_947176785.1). GTDB lineage: Bacteria > Bacillota > Clostridia > Lachnospirales > Lachnospiraceae > Acetatifactor. The sequence continues at coordinate 11,087 of CAMWSA010000028.1, read as the reverse complement.
TCATCGACAATATGTCTGCCGCCTACCGGGAGATTGTGGACAGCGGGGCAGGGGGCGGAGATGAAAGAAGGACGATCCTGATTGCTCCTTCATGGCAGAAGGATAACATCATGGATTCATGTGTTGAGGAACTGCTGGACGGACTAAGGGGGGAGGATTACCGGGTGATTGTGCGGCCTCATCCGCAGTATGTCCGTCACTTTGAAGAAAAAATTGACCGTCTGGCCGATAAGTATGCCAAAGACGGCGTGGAGATACAGAAGGATTTCTCCTCCAACAAGACGGTGTACACGGCGGATGTGCTGGTGACGGATTGGTCAAGCATTGCCTTTGAGTATGCATTTTCCACCTTAAAGCCGGTGCTGTTTATTAACACGCCCATGAAAGTGGTAAACCCGGATTACGAGGAGTTGGAAACCAGACCCATAGACCTGGTGCTTCGAGACAAGGTGGGGATCTCTCTGGGGCAGGATGAACTGGCCCGGGTCCCGGCTTCCATTCATTCCCTGTTGTTCGATAACCGTTTTTCCGTCCAGTCTCTTGCGGCATTGCGGGATACCTATATCTACAATGTGGGTGCCAGCGGCACTGTGGGAGCCAGATACATCATACAGCGTCTGGTGGAGATACAGCAGGGATATACTGACGAAGGCTAGGGTTTTCCGGTTCCTGCATGCCACAAGCTGCATCATCGGGCAACATGTGACATGCAGGAAGGAAAATCTGTCTGCCTGTGGGTATGACATATAAAAAGACCATAAATTCTATGAAATTTTTATGATTTCTATAGACTATTTAACAAGCCGGGGGTAAAATGATTTCCAGATATTTTCCCCGGCTTGTTATGTGCTGCGCAGCCGAATAAGCATATACATATTTACAGCGGCACAGAAATGAGGAATTCAGCTATGAAATCTGTTTTGAAGTGGGTAAAAAAGCATAAGAAGCTCTGCATTTTCCTGGTGATTGCCATTATTCTTGGAATTCTGATCGGAAAATTTGTCAGCAGCGTACAGGAAGCGGCGGAGACCATGTTGAGCATAATGAACCGGCAGGAGACGGCGGCCATAGAGTATCGCTCCCTGGTGGACAGCGTGTCCGCCACCGGCTCCGTCACCAGCGCTGACAGCAAGAGCGTGTCGGCGGAGGTGACAGGGGTCAGGTCCCTCAGCGTGCCGGTGCAGGTGGGTGACATGGTAAAGGAAGGGGATCTGTTGTGTCTGCTGGACACGGCGGATCTGGAGGAGAACCTGGCCAACTCCGAGCTTTCCCTGAGCGTGGCCCAGAGGAGGACACAGCTGGAACTGGACTCTGCTAAACGTAATCTGACGGAGGCGGGAATCTCAGTCCAGGTTGACATCTCCCGGATGCAGGAGCAGGTGGACAGTGCCCTGAGAAGCTATGAGGAAGCCAGGGAGACTATGAATAAGGCGGGGGCAAGCTACGGAAACGCCAATAACAACAGCACGGAAATCCGGAAAGCGCTGGAGGGATACCAGGCACAGCTGGCCAGGGTGCATGAGCAGTTGAGCGGGCAACAGGATACGGCATCTGATATCGCCACTGTGTCCGGCGGCGATGCCTCCGACAGAGCGGCGCTGGAGGCGGAGGCCCAGCGCCTGGAACAGCTGATCACGGAATGCCAGATGAAATACAGCACCGCCCAGGAGACGGAGCGGGGGCTGAAATCCGCCTATGACCAGGCGGTTGCAGCGGTGAACAGTGCCTATGACGCATACAACCGGCAGCTGCAGAGCCAGGAAGATGCCATACGCAATGGGGGCAGCACTTTGCAGAGCAGGCAGGACAGTGTAACCTCCAGCCGCCTGAATGCCACCATGTCAGGCATGTCGGACCAGCAGCAGATTGACCGCTACCAGGAGCAGATAGCAGCCTGTAGGGTGACGGCTCCCATCTCCGGCGTGGTGACGGTTGTCAATCTGGAGGCCGGGGATAATTATAACGGCGGTGCCATCGTGACCATTGAGGATATCAGCAGTTATGAAGTCACCGTGGAGATTGACGAGTATGACATCAGCAAGATCAGGGAAGGCCAGAAGGTTGTGATCAAGACCAACGGTACCGGGGATCTGGAACTGGAGGGGAAAGTGATCTCCATTGCTCCCCGGGCCACCGGGGGTTCCAGCGTGACTTACACGGTGAAAGTCAGCATTGATACCCCCTGTGAGGATCTGCGCATGGATATGACTGCCAAGCTGAGCATTATTATCAGCAGCAGGGAGAACGTGTTGACCGTGCCCTATGCGGCGGTGCAGACTGCGGAGGACGGCAGCTTCTATGTGGAAGTGGTGGATGAAAATACCGGAACGGCCGGCGGCTCTCAGGATGACCCAAGCCAGGGTAATGAGACTGGGACAGAGAGCGGGGAAACCCGTCAGGCAGATAATCCGCAGCTGCCCCAGGATGCGCCTGGCGGACGGGGCGGAAATACCGTCATGCCGGGTGCCCTGCCAACCCGCCGCATCCCTGTGACGAAGGGCATTGAGAGCGATTACTATGTAGAGATCTCCGGAGAGGGGATTGTGGAGGGGCTGGAGGTTATTGTGCCGACAGACAACAGCTTGGATAACCTGAATGATTTGATGCTTCAGATGGGCCCCATGGGAGGATTTTGATGAGCAGGCGGGCAGTGATTGAGCTGGAGGACATCTATAAGCGTTTTTATATCGGAACACCCAACGAGCTTACGGTGTTAAACGGCATCAATCTGACGATATACGAGGGGGAATTTGTGGCTGTGGTGGGAGCGTCCGGGTCAGGGAAATCCACGCTGATGAATATTATCGGCGCCCTGGACCGGCCCACCCAGGGACAATACCATTTGGACGGGGTGGACATGGTTGCGGCCAGGGACAGAGAACTGTCCGGCATACGTAACCGCAAGATTGGCTTTGTGTTCCAGACCTACAATCTGATTGCCAAGACAAACGCCCTGAAAAATGTGGAGATGCCCATGCTCTACGGGGGTGTCACAGGCAGGAAGCGGGTGGATCGGGCCAAAGAGCTGCTGACCATGGTGGGTATGGAGGACCGCATGAAGCATCTGCCGGAGGAACTGTCCGGCGGGCAGAAGCAGCGTGTGGCTATCGCCAGGGCCATGGGCAATGACCCGGCCATCATTCTGGCGGACGAACCCACCGGGGCGTTGGATTCCAACACCGGGCGTATGGTGATGGATCTGTTTCACAAGCTGCACAGGGAGCAGGGTAAGACGATTGTGCTGATCACCCACTCTCCGGAGTTGGCGGAGGAAACGGAGCGGGTGGTCACTATCAAGGATGGCTGCATTATCGGGGAAAGGCAGGGGGCTTGCATATGATGATGTTCTATGAAAACGTGCGGCTGGCGCTGTTCAGCCTGAAAGCCAACAAGATGCGTGCCCTGCTGACCATGCTGGGAATCATCATCGGCATTTCCTCCGTCATTGCCATTATGACCGTGGGCCAGTCCCTGACGTACACCATGACCGAATCCATGAGCTCCCTGGGAGTCAACAATATCACAGTGGCCCTACAGCAGAAACCCCTGGAGGAGGAGACCACGGAAGAGGGCATGTCCTTTGGAAGCGGCATGGGCAGGGCCATGGCGCAGGAGGAGGATTATTTTACCAGGGAGATGCTGGAAAATTACTGCGAGACCTATGCGGGCAGTGTGGCGGGGATCTCTGTCACGGAGGGCCTGGGGCAGAGCAGGCTGCAGGAGAAGGGGCTATATGCCAACGTGTATGTCACAGGCACCAGCCTGGGCTATTTTCTGGCTAATGATCTGGAACTGCTGGAGGGAAGATATTTCAGCGCAACGGAGATGGATGAGGGCCGCAAGGTCGCCATGGTATCCAATATTGTGGTGGACAATATGTTCGGCGGGGATATGGTTAAGGCTATCGGCAGCGTGATCCAGGTGAATCTGGGGGATAAATATTTTGACTTTGCGGTGATCGGGATCTATGAGTATGAGCAGTCGGCCATGGGCATGTCCCTGGTATCGGAGAAGGAAACCCAGACAGATTTCTATATTCCGCTGAAGACAGCCCAGGATATCAGCCATTCCCAGGGTTTTGCCCAGTTCACCGTGATCACCGGGGACGGAGTGGACAGCGATGCCTTTGCGGACACCACGGCGAACTTTTTTGCCCCTTATTACCGCAATAACCGGAATTTCCAACCCATGGCATTCAGCATGGCCTCCATGGTGGAGATCATGGCGAATATGATGTCCACTGTCACCACGGCCATCGCCGTGATTGCAGGGATTGCACTGCTGGTGGGCGGTATCGGCGTCATGAATATCATGCTGGTGTCCATCACCGAGCGGACCCGTGAGATCGGCACCCGGAAGGCTCTGGGAGCGCCCAACAGCGCTATTCGGCTGCAATTTATCATTGAGTCCATCGTGATCTGCCTGATTGGCGGCCTGATCGGCATTGTTCTGGGGGTGGTGCTGGGCATGAGCGCGGCGAACCTGCTGGGGGCGGCAGCAACGCCCTCCGTGGGAAGCATACTGCTGTCGCTGGGCTTTTCCATGGCGATTGGGATATTCTTCGGATACTACCCCGCCAACAAGGCCGCCAAGATGGATCCCATCGAGGCGCTGCGGTACGAGTAACGCAACTCCATAAAATCCTATGGCATCCATTTTGAATAGCTGCCGTTGAGGAGACAATCTATGAGCGAGTACAAATATATCACTTTAAGAGAAAAACCACAATTAAAGGATAGAGCCGCCGAATGGTTTCACAGTAAATGGGGCGTGCCCCAAGAGGCATATCTTGAGTGTATGGAATCTTATCTTAATCGTGAAACCGAGTATGGCTGGTATCTTTGCTTAAATGATGACAAAATTATAGGAGGGCTGGGAGTAATCGAAAATGATTTTCATGATAGAAAAGACCTTACTCCCAATGTCTGTGCGTTATATACGGAGAAGGAATATCGCTGCAAGGGGATTGCGGGACATTTGCTAAATATGGTTGCAGATGATCTAAAAGCTAAAGGGATTACACCAATCTATTTAATCACCGACCATACAAGCTTCTACGAAAGATATGGATGGGAATTTTTTTGTATGGTTCAGGGAGATGATGAACCATGCATGACAAGGATGTATGTTCGCAGATAACTTTCAGCTTGCCAGGCAGTTACCTATATCGAATCACTGCCGTTTGGCTATTTGGGGAAACAACCCTGCGATCGGATATCTGAAATGCACCGTTGATTTTTCATTACTCGAACAGATGCACGATAAATTTATGAAAAGAAAAGTAAGCGAAACACAGAAAAGGAGATGGAGAATGACATACAAACTGGCGATATTTGACTTGGATGGTACGATACTTGACACATTGGAGGATCTGGCGGATGCCACGAACTATGCGCTTAAAAAGCATGGCTATCCTGGGCGGACCATAGAGGAAGTGCGGCGTTTTGTGGGCAATGGCATCCGCAAGCTGATTGAGCGGGCGGTTCCGGCTGGCCTGGGGAAAGAGGAGATCGACAGGGTGCATGAGACCTTCTCTGACTATTATCAGCAGCACTGTGCGGACAAGACCAGGCCCTATGAGGGAATCCTGCCTCTGCTTAAGCGTTTGCGGGCGGCGGGCTGTCTTACGGCGGTGGTCTCCAACAAGGCGGACACGGCTGTGCAGCCTCTGTGCCGGCGCTATTACAACGGTCTGTTTGACTATGCGGTGGGCGAGCGCCCAGGCATCCGCCGCAAGCCGGCTCCGGACTCCGTACAGGAAGTGCTGTGCCGCCTGCAGGTAAATGCGGAGGAGGCAGTTTACATCGGAGATTCTGAGGTGGACATCCAGACGGCGGAAAACGCGGGTTTAGACAGCATTATCGTCACCTGGGGCTTTCGGGACAGGGCCTATCTGGCGAGCCAGGGCGGACGGCGTTTTGTGGACCGACCGGAAGAGATCGAACAGATTATAAACGGAACGCATCGTCAATGATATAGATTACATCCTTCTTGGGTATATTAGCGAAGCTCCCCTTTTGGGCCCCGGCTTGCGATATGCAGGGGCAGGGTAAGGTTGTCCGAATTGGCACCCGCATAGATTCCTGATTACAGGGATAGGGACTTATATATATTTCCTCAAAAGTGGTTCACAACTTAATCTCGCATCATCAAAATGTTTATAAAAGCGGTCGGCATTTTCATTTGTGGCCCGAATCAGGTAATACTGAAAGATGTGATTTTCAACACAGTCCCGCTCCAACTCCCTGAAAAGCTGCTGCGCCGTCCCTCTATGTCTGTAATCTTTTAAAACATATACCCAATCAACATATGCCATTCGATATCCGTCCTGTAGGCATCCGTAGAAATGATACTCTATTCTCCCGACCACGAGATCATTGTCAATAGCCAAAATGGATTTTGTATGTTGGTAAAAAGGATCGCCGAGCCGATCCCGAATACCGTTTTCGTCTAATATTTCAGCGGTCATCGCCTCGGGTTCCTCCTCCATTGCCTTTTTTAAGTACGCAATATAGCCGGCTATGTTTTCGGAATTCAGAAATTCAAACACCATATCATTTGTCTCCTCTGTAACTTAATGATCTGTATACCAAATAATCTTATCGCAAATGTCATGCTCCTGTCAATGAATTTTCCGGCTGCCACAGGAGCAACTTATTGACTGCCTGCATGCCGGCGACAACAAAGCGTTCTTTTTACCTGCTCTTCCGGGAATTGCAATTTGGAAGTTTTTCTGTATAATATAAGAGAAAATATGACATACGATGTCAGGAATTCCATGTTATGATAGGGAAAACAGTTCGATATCAGTCCTGAGGGGGAGACGTGGAACTGAAAAACAACTCAGAAAAGGAGAGCTTGACATGGGAAGACCGACGACAAAAGCAGAATTACTTCAGGCATCAGCAATGAAATACCAGGAGATGAACGCGCTGATTTCCTCAATGACGGAGAAGGAACTGACAACCTCCTTCGACTTTACGAAGATGAAATCCAAAACACAGGCCCACTGGGGGCGGGATAAGAATCTGCGGGATATTCTGATCCACCTCTATGAATGGCACCAACTGCTGCTTAACTGGGTGGCAGCAAACAAGAAGGGCGAGAACAAGACCTTTTTGCCCGCCCCCTATAATTGGAGGACTTACGGGGATATGAATATGGAATTCTGGAAGAGGCACCAGGATACCAAGCTGGAAGAAGCGAAAGCGATGCTGGAGCAGTCCCACGGCGAGGCGATGGCGCTGGCAGAGAGCTTTACTGATCGGGAGCTGTTTGAAAAGGGTGTATACCCGTGGGTGGGCGGCAGTACACTAGGCTCTTACTTTGTGGCCAATATGTCCAGCCATTATGACTGGGCCATCCAAAAGCTGAAGGCCCACAGAAAGAACTGCAAAGAATAGAGGAGAGACCATCCATGCAGGAGAGCAGGCTGTTTAGGATTGTTTACTATCTATTGAATAAAGGACAGGTTACGGCGGCGGAGTTGGCTGAGAAATTTGAAGTGTCTGTCAGGACCATCTACAGAGATATCGATGCCCTGAGTGAGGCCGGAATCCCTGTCTATGCGGAAAAGGGAAGAAACGGCGGGATATCGCTGCTGGACAACTTTGTTCTGGACAGGGCGATCCTGTCGGAGAGGGAAAGGCAGGATATCCTGGCGGCATTGCAGAGCCTGATGGCCACGGGAAATACCTGCGACAAAGCCACAATGGAGAAGCTGACCGCCCTTTTTCAGCTTTCTGACGACAACTGGTATGAGGTGGATTTTTCCAGATGGGGTGAGACGACTCAGGACAATGAGAAGTTCGAGGCGCTCAAAAGAGCGGTGGTCCGCCATCGGTGCGTGCGGATTGACTATGTGGGCGCATATAAGGCGGAGAGCAGCAGGATCATTCACCCGCTGAAGCTTGTATATAAATCAAGGGCGTGGTATGTGAAGGCTTACTGCACGGAGAAGAAAGATTTCCGCCTTTTTAAGCTGAACCGTATTATCAGGTGGGAGCTTCTGGAGGAAGAATTCATACCTGTTTCATACCCGGAACTTCCCAAGGAGACAACGTCACCGGGGCAGGAGCCCATCGTACTTCGCTTTCCCGGGGAGTTGGCTTACCGGGTTTACGATGAATTCGACGCAGGCAATATCCGGGAGCAGGAAAACGGAGATTTGCTGGTGACGGCTTCCATGCCGCAGGACCCGTGGCTGACGGGTTTTCTGCTGTCCTTTGGGGCGCAGGTGGAAGTGGTAAGCCCTGTCTGTCTCAGAGAGGTCTTAGCGGCGCAGGCCAGGGAAATTTATGAGAAGAACCGTTCGGATTTATACTGACGAACGCTAAGATTTTTAGGTTCCTGTACGACCCAAGCTGCATGATCGGGCAGCATGTGACGTGCAGGAAGGAAAATCTAATGGTTCGTGAGTATATAAACAGCAGCTGCCCGGACAGCGCGCGGATCCAAACCGGAACACTTGAAGCGGTCAGACATGAATCTCCAGGCTCTGTGCCGGCAGGGCAGCATGTAACGTGGGGGAAAGGAAATCTAACCGCTCGTGATAAGCAGGAGAAAGCCATGCACTATGTGAAAGCAAAGGGGATATTATCGGCCCAGAACGGGATGAACCTGTACCGCGGCTGCTCCCACGGATGCATTTACTGTGATTCCAGGAGCAGATGCTACCAGATGCATCACGCCTTTGAGGACATAGAGATAAAGGAGAACGCCATAGAACTGCTGGAGGATGCCCTGCGGCGCAAGCGGAAAAAGTGTATGATTGGCACAGGGGCCATGACAGACCCCTATATTCCCCTGGAGACGGAACTGGGCAATATGCGAAAGGCCCTGAGTCTTATAGCGCGGTACGACTTTGGGGTCGCCGTACAGACAAAATCGGACCGTATCCTGCGGGATATGGATTTACTGCAAAAGATCAACCGGCAGTCCAAATGCGTGGTGCAGATGACCCTGACCACCGCCCACGAGGAGTTGTGCAAAAAGCTGGAGCCAAATGTCAGCACCACCAGGGAGCGGTTCGAGGTGCTGAAACAGATGCGGGACGCAGGCATTCCTACGGTGGTCTGGCTCTCCCCGATCCTGCCCTATATCAACGACACGGAGGACAATATCATCGGTATTCTGGATATGTGCATAGAGGCAAAGGTCTACGGCGTGATTTGCTTTGGCATGGGGATGACACTGCGGGAGGGGAACCGGGAGTACTTTTACAGTCAGTTAGACCGTCTGTTTCCCGGTCTGAAGGAGAAATATATCCGGCAGTACGGCAATCAGTATGAGGTGGGCAGTCCCCGCAGCAGGGAACTTATGAGCTTGTTCCATCAGAGGTGCGGCAGTAACGGCATTGTCCACGACAACAGGCGGCTTTTTGAGTATTTGCATACATATGAAGATAAACAGGCGGGAGAGCAGTTAAGCTTGTGGCAGTAATTATGAAAACATTCCCCTATTTTTACACTTCCTATTTTCAATTTTGCACAAATGTGGTATACTATCTGCCTATAGAGACAGGCTATGAAAGCCGGTGACAGGAGGAGCATCAATGGGGAACAAATACGCTGGTACACAGACGGAGAAGAATCTGGAGGCAGCTTTTGCGGGGGAATCCCAGGCGCGCAACAAGTACACCTATTTTGCCTCGGTGGCAAAGAAGGAAGGATATGAGCAGATTTCGGCGCTGTTCTTAAAGACAGCCGACAATGAGAAAGAACATGCCAAGATGTGGTTCAAGGAACTGCAGGGGATCGGCAGCACGGCGGAGAATTTGGAGGCTGCTGCCGGCGGCGAAAATTATGAGTGGACGGATATGTATGAGGAGTTTGCACAGACGGCGGAGAAGGAAGGGTTTCCCGAACTGGCAGCCAAGTTCCGCATGGTGGGTGAGATTGAGAAGCATCATGAGGAGCGCTACCGCAAGCTTCTTCAAAACGTGGAGACGGCGGCAGTGTTTGCCAAGAGTGAGGTAAAGGTGTGGGAGTGCCGTAACTGCGGTCATATCGTGGTGGGAACGAATGCGCCTGAGGTTTGTCCGGTATGCAATCATCCCCAGAGTTACTTTGAGGTACATGCAGAGAATTACTAAGGAATAAGGACAGGGCAGCCTCCGGGTTTATTACCGGCAGGCTGTTCTTTCTGTAAATCAGGAATACGGCCTTCACAAATCCAAATGAAAGCAGAAAAGGAACAGGCTATATAATGACCTGGCGTAGGACTGGATAGAAAAATACAGGACCAGAGAGGATATACATGACCATGACGACGCAAAACAACAAACGGATTACATGGATTGACGGGCTTAAGGGAATTGCGTGCCTGCTGATTTTTACCCATCATTTTTCTCTGGAATATTTTAATGGAGCATATTTTGGCGGGGTGATGGAATCCAAGCTTCCTTTTCAGCTGGATATCCGTCTATCCTACGAGCCCTATGGCATATTGACCAACGGAAACTTTTGGGTCTGCGTCTTTGTGACATTGGCGGCCTTTCTCACAGCGGCCAGTGTGCTGCGCGCCATTGCGGGCGTTACGGCGCCAAAACACAGCGCCGGGCCGCAGCAGAAGAACTGGCAGGAAAAACTCTCCGGTATGATTGTCAAACGCTATGTCCGTCTGGTGGTACCCTGTGGTATTGCGGGAATACTGTACTGGGTGCTGCGGCAATGCCTGGTACCGCTTGTTGAAAGTTATCGCGGGCTGGAGAATCTTCTGACATTTGAGCAGATGCTGTGGCATACCTTTGTGAAAATGTGGATTGTGCCGGATCAGGAGGCGCTGGGGCCATACTGGATGCTTTATATTATATTCCTGGGCACATTTATTGCGATTATCCTGGCTCTGGCCACAAGGTACTCCAGGAAATGGGTGTTGCCCTTCTTCTTCCTGGCCGCATCGCTGCTTTTATGGGCCAAGGACGAATATTATCTGTGCGTTGTGGCGGGTGTGTTGCTGGCATGGGTCATGGACAGCGGCGTGCTGGCGGACAGCAGGCGTGTCAGGCGGCTGGCATTGATTCCTTTGGCGGCGGGGCTGTATCTGGGCGGCTATCCCAGCTACGCCCAGCCGGTATTCTTCTATCG
>CAMWSA010000027.1 GCA_947176785.1 uncultured Lachnospiraceae bacterium | reverse complement strand
GTCTTTTTCTAACACAAATTCCGTCACTTGCTTAAAAGAGTTTCGCAATTACCTACGCCTGGTTCAAAGCATGCTCCATCAGCATACGCAGAGAAAATGGTTCATATTATAATCAGTGATTATGTGATGCTGTAGAATGGCTCTCGTCTCTCTGTGAAGTAGTTCTGGTCACGCCGCATGCACACACTTCTGTGATCTCGTACATTGCTACTGACACAGTACATGTGTTGGGGGTTACATGGCATCTTTCTGTCCAATTTCCGGCTGGCTTGCCATACATCGGGGTATATGCATGTACATGTTTGCTTACATCGCTGTTTGCTCTCGCTGTGATTGGGTTGCAGCAGCAAAAGACCAGACACAGCATGGTCATTAAGGCTAAAACTGTTCTTCTCATAAAAATCTCCTTTTCCTTGTAATTTTCTTATTGTTATGACTGAACAATACATGCTCTGGAATCAAACGAGTTGTGTATATAATAGAACGTTGATATGCATATGTCAATTAGATATTTTAAGATTATGCGGTTCATTTATCCCTGTGATCTAAAAATACCGGTGTTATACACTATTTTCTGCACTTGGCGACTAAAACATATTTGTTATGCTAGAGAATTATTGGTTTAGACGACAACTTTTTGTTGAGGAAAATATGCATTTTTTTAGAAAAACTTCAGTATTATTAAAAGGAAACCGAGAAGGCATGTATATCAGCAGCAAATACACATGCCTTCTCCATCGCCAATGACAGCGGCAAATTTTCTCCCAACTTATTCCACATGCAGAATGTCAATAAATCCGGTGACATTAAAAACCTCCCGCACGATTGCATTGGCTCCCCGGACCACCAGCCTGCCCTCCTGTCCCTCCATTTTCTTGTGTGTTGCCAACAGCACCCGCAGGCCCGCAGAGGAAATGTATTCCAGGGGAGAAAAATCCAGCACCAACTCCCGCACCTCCTCCAATGGCTTCTTCAGAGCCTGCTCCAGTTGAGGGGAGGTTATGGTATCCAGCCTGCCCTTTACCTGTAAAATCAACTTTTCCCGGTCTCTCTGTTCCGATATCGTCATATTTACACCTCCCTGCCCGCCTTAACGGGCATCAATTCAATATTTGGAAGTTTACTTCCAAACTTACCCCTTCCCGGATATTGCGTATGCGCCTGTAATATCCCTTAATACGTATTTTGAGCGTCAGTTCCAAACACCTTACTCTGCCCGCACAAAGCATCCTTGTACTCCGCCCTGGCATCCAACAGTTCCTCCTCCAGCCTATTCACGGTGCGCTGGTTTTTCAGGGCATTTCCCTGCGCTGCCCCCATGTCCCCATAATACATTTCGCCGTCTCCATAGGCCACTGCATTGCCCCATTGGTCCAGTGCCTTCAGCGCAAACATCCCTGACACCCCCTCCGGTGTCTGCCTGCTGTCGGCAAGCAGGCGGATAAAGTCTCCTGCCCGGCTGCCAAAGGTCTCCCAACTGCGGGATACGGTTTCCATGGCACCGGAATAGGATAACAGCTGCTGTTTCACCTGGCTGTCCTGCCGGATGGCCTCTGTACCGGCCAGTTCCAGCATCTCTCCCTGAAGCCTGGCTGCGCACTCCCTGTAGGCATTCAGCTGGGCCGCTGCCAGCCTCTGCAGCTGCAGCAGACTGATGTCCAGCCCCTCCTTCGCCGCGCGCAGCCGCTTTTCCATGCCGCTGATCCTGGAACGCAGCTCCCGCATACCCTCCGCCCTGGCCCGTGCCTGTTCGGAAAGGGGCTGGCCGTTCTCATCTTTCAGGGTACTCCCCACCAGCATGGGCGTCATATTGGCGGCTATCAGATCCAGCACCCTGGCCAGTCCCTCCGGCGTGCCGTGGTTAGCCGCATGAATATCCACATGATACTTGGCAGAATTGTCGGTGCTTCGGGTGTTGGTGTGGTGTGCGCTGACGCTGCCTGTGATGTCCGCCTTCAAGGCACCCATTTTCCAGCCTGCCCCGGCATTTAACTCCATGGAGGATTCCCGCCGCTGGCTTTGCTTTACCTCAATGTCAAAAAGGAGATTGACCTCATCCACCTGCAAATTGGGAACCGGCACCACCGCCAGCAGGGGGATTTCCACCTGCATCTCCTCCAGGCTGCTGGTGCTGTCCTCATTGGGGCTGCATTTCTGATAGCCGAAGGCCGCCGTCCGCACCTTCCCGTTCTCGTCAAAGCCCACTTTCCTGATAAACGCAGCCGTGGATTCCGCAAGCTGGATGCTTGCGTCTGCCGCCGCACACAGGGGCGCGCCGATGATCTGAGCCATCGGCAGCCCCGCAAATTCTTCTGCTATTGCCATATTCTTTACCTCCTATCAGAGTTCCGCATATTCCCTGCCTGCACACAAGCCCGGTCTCTCCCTCAAAAATTTTTCCTGATCTGTAAAATATTCTTCCCCTCCCGGTACTCGTAGGAAACCGCATCCATGCTCTGCCTTACCATGTAGATCCCCAGTCCGCCTGGGGGCCGCTCCTCCGCTCCCAGGGAGATATCCGGGGCTTCCTTTGCCAGGGGGTCAAAGGGCATCCCCCGGTCCATAAACGTTATAACCACAGCCATTGGTTCCTCCGCCAACTCCACCTCCACGGCGGCAGTTCCCGCCTGCAAATGATAGGCATATCTGGCAATATTGCCAAAAATCTCGTCTATGGCAATAGCAATCTGGGCCCGGGCCTTCCCCGGGCATCCCCACTGTTCCAGATGCTCATCCACAAACTCGGTGACTTTTGTGATATTGTCCACTGCGGCGTCCACCACCAATACCTTCTTCTCCCTGCCCATACCGTTTTCCTTCCGTTTCAGCGGCCCCGCACCTGCCTCATCCGCCGCAGCGCCCTCTCCGGAGGCTGCGCCCCCTATCCGCCCCCGATACTCCAGGCAGAGCATGGTAATATCGTCAAACTGCGGTGCCTCTCCCACGAAGGCAGCCACATCCTCCTTCACCGCAGGCAGCAGCTGCGCCGGTGTCTTTTGGGCATTCCTCCCCAGGACCTCCTCCAGCCTTTTCATGCCATAGAGTTCATTGCTTTCGTCTGTGGCCTCCGTCACACCGTCGGTATACAGGAAAAGCTTGTCGCCGGACTCCAGCTGCACGCAGCCCGCCCGGTAGCAGACACCCTCCATGCCCGCCAGCACAAATCCCGGCTTTACCGGATATGGCAGGAAGGCTCCGCCCTTTCTACTGATAAAGGGCGTCTCATGTCCCGCGTTGACATAGCGCAGCTGTCCTGTCGCAAGATCCAGCACCCCTTCAAAGGCTGTGATAAACAGTCCCTCACTGTTGGACTGGCACAGCAGGTCATTCACCCTGGCAAAGACCTCTCCCAGATCCTTTCCCGGCAGGGTGTGATCCTTGATCAGCGTTTTCCCGATCACCATAAACAGCGCCGCCGGCACCCCCTTGCCGGACACATCCGCCATGACAATCGCCAAATGTCGCTCATCCACCAGAAAAAAATCATAGAAGTCCCCTCCCACCTCCCTGGCGGGATCCATGGCTGCATAGATGTCCAACTCCTCTCTGTCGGGAAAGGCCGGGAAAATACAGGGAAGCATGGAGGACTGGATATGGGTGGCTACATCCAACTCCGCCCCGATGCGCTCCCGCTCCGCCGTGACCCTGGACAATTTTCGGATATAGGCCCGCAGTTCCACGCTCATCTGCTCAAATGCCCCCGCCAGTTCCTCGATCTCATCGCCGGTGTGAATGTTGGCGCAGAACGGGGTCTCCGCCTCCAGGCTGCCCACCATGGCTCTGGCCGCCCGGTTTAACTGCATGACCGGAGTGATGATATTCCCCCTGATAAATCCATAGAATATCCCCATGAAGAGAAGGATCACTGCCGCCACGCTTAACACAATAATGCCCAGGAAATGTACCAGCGCCCTCCTGATCCTGGGCATGGACAGATCCACCCCCACCACCGCCACAGGCTCACCGGCGCTGTCGAAGACCGGATAGTAAGCCGATGCAATATATCCATAAGCCTCATCGTCCGTTATGGATATCCGCTCTGGAGGGTCCGGTCTGTAAATCATCCTGACCGCCTCTTTCCCCCCTTCCATATATGCCTCGTGATGGCCCAGGGGGCATGCGCCCTCCTCATGATCCGCATCCCATATGTAGACCAGGTCGTCCTCATAGGGGACAAACACATAGTAATATTTCAGATCCGTCTGTCTCTGGAATGCGTTCAGGAACTCCTGGACCTGTCTGTAATATGTATCCTCCCTGTTGGTTTCCAGATAGGAAAGTACCCTGTCTCCGTCAATGTATTCGGCGGCTGTCCGGGCATAGGAGAATGCGATCCGGTTATACTCCTTTATTCTCTCCCGCAGATACTGAATGCCCACGGACAGGCAGGTACACAGGACCAAAAGGATCGCCAGAAGGGACAGGGCCGCCAATGCTTTCCCCGTCAGTATATGTCCCCTTTTCTTATCTCGCTCCATAAGCCCTCCGTCTTGATCTGCCGGTGAAAAAATGGGCCAGCAGGATCGACGCCAGACTGATACCCGCTCCCAGCAGCAGTGCCCGGGAAACCGGCAGTGCCTGGGTCCCCCGCAGGATGTGGAGCGCCAGGTTGACCACAAGCGCCACCAGCACCCAGTGGATGCAGTAAATGGCGTTGGTGTTGCGGCTGATTTCCGTGGCCCAGCCCATCGCCCTTCGGGGCAGATATTGTGTAACCCCATAACAGATCCCCAGGATTCCCACCGCTGCCGCCAGGCTGATCAGACAGTCCCCTGTGGCGATGTGGTAATAGCAGTTCTGCCCCTTCCCGAACATCCCCCGGCCCTGACGGATGCCCAGGGCAAAACAAATGGCCGCAGCCAGCGCCCCCGCCGTAGAAAAAAACCCGTAAAACCGTTTTTTGTCTTTCACATGCCTCAGGCGCTTGCCAAACAGATAGCCGCTCACCGGCACCATCAGCCAGTTCATCACCGGAAAGTCCGAGACCACCAGGCCCGCCGCATCCTCCGTGCCAATGACATAGCCCATAAAAATATTGCCCAGGGGATTGCCCAGATCCCATCCCCGCAGCCAGGTCCCCAGCAGGGACATTCCCAGGCAGCTCAGGAGCATGGCTCCGTCCGGGATGCGCAGCCTGACAGACAGGGCGATCAACAGCATGGCCAGACCGGCGAACTGCAAAATGTCATTGCCCAGCACCCGGTAGGGCAGCGGGGCTATATATTTCCCATAATCCCCTGTGATTCCGTATCCTGCCAGAAAGGGAAGCAGGAAGCGGCAGATATTTAACAGGTATCCCATCAGGCCAATTCGGATGCCCCGGCGTATATAGGCATCCGGCGTGTTATGCCTGGTATACACCATGCCGATGCCCATGGCAAACATAAACAGGGGGGCGCTCAGAGGTCCGCCCACCACCGTGTCAAACAGATAGGGAATGCCCCCTGCCAGTTGTTCCTCCGGCGTGCATTCTATGACGCAGTGTACCAGCGCCAGGCAGACAACGGCCAGGGCCCTTGCCAGGTCCAGTTCCTGCTGCCTTCCCCCGTTTACTGCCTCTTCTGAAAAAATCCGCCCCTTCCAATCCCGGCCTCTCTCAGGCAGTCCTGTCTTTTTTCCCGGTTTAAAACTAAACTCTGTCACAACAAGCTCCTCCACAAACAGGATTTCCCCGTCCAGCTCCTGCCGCAGAAGCAGACGCAGATTCATCTCCTCCGCCAGCTGCCCCGCATGCAGGAGAACCAGCCGGGCAGCCTCCCGCCGCTTTTTCCTATTTATAATCCTTCTCCAGGCCGAATTCGATCTCACGGTTCATAATCCTTTCCTGATACTCCATGATGCGGTTGGCGATGTTGGTCTGTGCCATCAAATATTTATCCCTGTCAAACTCCCTGACCATCTCCGCAAAAGCCTCCCTGCCGGTCTGTTCCATACGCTCCTGCTCCGTGATCATCTCCGTGATCCTCTGATAGAGCTGTTTCAGCTTCTTGACCTTGGCCCGAAGGCCGGAGACCTCCTGCCAGGTGTGCTTCTGGTCATTGCTGCCCAGGCTGCCATCCACCGCAATCGGTGTGGTGTCCAGTTTCTTGGCGATCTGATTGGCGCTGAGCGTGTCCGCCAGCCGCATAACCCCCTCCGTGGCGGGCAGGGAACCGATCCGCATCCTGTAGGAAACCCTTGGCAGGAAATCACTCTCCCGCTGCTCCGGGGAACAGATCCGGGCCATGATCCTGCACTCCCCGCTCTCTTCCCTCTCAACCCTGACCTCCGCGGAAAAATCAATCTCCGCCTTCTCCACACTCAGATTCGCCATGGGGATGATGGACAGCAGGGGAACCTGCATCAGCAGATTGTCCACACTGTACCCCTCGTCCCCCTCCTGGCGTACCTGCTCATAGGCGATATTCAGATTCTCCAGCTGCACCGTCTCCTCCGTCCCGCTCCGGCGCAGCGTACCCATGCTCTTAATGGTTTCCACCACCTGGGCCCGCAGCTGCCGGTTGGATTGCGCCAGGGCATAAAGGGGCGCATACACCAGGTCGTCCAGAGGGATAAAGCTGCTGTCCTTGAAAACGGCGTCCCCCTGAAGTTCGGCCTCCTGCTCCCGGCCGTCAAATTCCTGCTCCATAATACCGCACCTCCCATTGCTCTCTGCCTCCCCGGCAGCCGCCGATGCCCGCATCGGCTCCTTCCTCTGCCTTACCCTTTCAAGCTCACCCTAAAAGGCTGCAAGGTTATTTATGAACAACTCCCAAGCTCTCTATTTCAGCTTCCAAAGAGCGCACTCTCCTCTTCTCTCCTGCGCACCAGCCCATCAAGCGCTTTTCCCTCGCTCTTATAGTACAGCAGCAGCTTCTGCCCCACGGTGGCGGCATCCCTGTCGGATACCAGCTTCCGCAGGTTACCCTTCCCGCAGTTATAGCAAAAGCTGGTCAAAGCGTCAAACTGGTTCTGGTTGGAGGGATGCATTTATGGCCGCGCGCACATCCCGGCGGAAGCCGTCCATGGTATAGCCGCTCTGCAGCCCTTTCCAGAGATGGTCCGGGTCCCCATGCCCCGATGCGATCCCTCTGGCATGTCCCTCCTTATGACTTACAATCACACCATCCGCCAGAGGGTCCAGGGCAAACTCCCTGCACAGAAAGGCAAACAGTTCCACTGCGGTTTCATAAGTGCGCTTTACCACCGCCATGGCTCTTTCCCTGTCCGGGCAGGTGAAGGATGCGCCACCGGTGTATTTGATGCAGGCAGGCTCACACATCTCCACCCCGATGTGGGTATCGTTGGAGCTGCCGCCCCCGTGCCAGGCCCGATGGTTCCAGGGCAGCGTCTGATAAACCTTTCCCGTATTTCCGTCGATAAAAGCATGGACGCAGGCCCTGGACGCCTCGGGCCGGTTCCACTTGTCCACAAAAACCTCCGCGGAGGGCTGGGCACATCCCACGCTGTGCAGCATCAGCCCCTTAACGGCAATCTTTCTCCCTTTTTTATAACAGGGATTCTCTTTCAAAATGCTTTCTACTATTTCCATCTGTCTTTCTCCTTAATTTATGGATATACTCACACCCCGACACCCTCAATCCTCCTACCGGCTTGCCGGTCATGGGCTTTTTTGCTGCGGGGTTTCAGAGTGTCTCACTGGCTTCGCTGACGGAAGCCGCTCCCTTCTCCCAGATCGTCGTACTTCCAATACAGAGTCCCAGATACTCCCGCAGTGCCTGGGCCACGTCCCGCAGCTTCCGGAGGTATCCGTCCACGCCTTCCCCGGCGTCCTCCCCCAGCTTACGTTCTGACAGGTCTTTTACCTCCCGGGCAAGCTGTTGCAGCAAATCGCTTACCGGCTCGCAGAAGGCTTCGTCCTTTTCCCGGAATTGCAGCAATTGCCGGCTGTTTTTCTCAAATTTCCCCTTCATGGACAGAAGGATTTCCCCATTGATCTCCATGGTCTCCTCCACATCCTGCCGCTTTCCATTTTCCATATACTCCCGCGCATGCCGGAATTCCATCTCCAGCTGTATCAGCTTGCTGTAGGCCGCATACAGTTCCAGGCCGATTGCACCCAGCAGGATGGAAACCTGGTTCTGGGTGCATTCCCTGATGGGAACCAGAGACACTCTGTTTAAGCTTTCGCGTAACTGTTCTGTCATTTTCTCCTACTCCTTTATAGCCTGGCTCCCGCAGGGGTTAATCTTCCTCCCCGGGATCTGTCTTCGGGGAGTCTCCCTGCGCCAGTTCCTTATACAATGCCTCCCAGATCTGGGTTGTCACCCAGTATTCCGACTCCCGGTATCCTGACAGCCCCATAAAGCTGGTCATATCGCGCAGGAGCAGTTCCCCGGAAGATATATCATAGGGATACTGCCGGGCATAGACCACCGTCCCCGAGCCCTGCCCTTCGTCCGCTGCCCCGCCCGGGATATAGGGCAATGTGCCCTGCACCGTCTCCGACAGCCGGAAACGGTTTCTGCCCTTCATTCCATAGGGCACCATATTCATGGAGACGGAAAAGGTACCGTTCTCGTACTCATCCCCCAGAAGAAGACAATGACCAATCTCATGGGCGATGGTCACCTGGGGGCAGCTGTCCTCCAGAGAGATGACACTGACATCCTCCCCAAAGGTAAAACCCGTGACCGTAGCCTCCTCCGCATTGGCTCCCGTCTTCATATTTTCCGGCACAATGCCAATCACCATGTCCGCATTCCCCTGGTCATACAGCTGTTTTAAATACTGCCACACCCGGAGCCTGCCCAGGGAGGTATCCAGATCGTATCGCCTGTCGGCAAGGGCCGCCTGTCCCTCGTCATAGATGTTCCACTCCAGGTCCTCCGCCCCCAGCGGATAGACTTTTTCGGTGTATGTCCACAGATTCTCGTCAAGGGAATCTGTCTCCCTGACCTCTCCGCTGTAATAGCCTGTGACAGGCACCACCAGGATCTCCATATCCCGCATCCCGCAGAAGGTGATCTCCTGCTCCAGAATACTGCCGTCCCCAAAGGCAACCTGCACTTCATACTGTCCCGCGTCCCAGCGGCTCTGCCCAGAGGTATCAAAGCACAGCAGTTCACACTCCTCCCGATATTCGCTGTCCGCAAACTGCCATGTGGTCCTGCCGTCCGATACCAGGAGGGTGGGCTGTACGCCCGCCTCCCGCAGCGCCTGGGGTTCGATCCGGACAAAAAATCCGGTATTTCTCTCCGCCACCAGCAATTCCATGGGATAAAGACTGCCGTCTGTGCCATCCAGCCCCAAGCCAAGGCCCTGGTTGGCAATGAGTTCCGCAGCTTCCCCCTGGAGCGTTCCGTTTCCGGATTGCCCTGCTGGCCAAACGCCCACCAAGGCCACGCCGACCGCACAGCCCAGAGCCGCTGCCGCTCCCAGGGCGGCCGGCACATACTTATTTCCGGGCGGCCTAATCCTCCGCCGCATCTTCAAATGCCTCCATCAGTTCCACTATTTCATAGAGCATATCCGGGCTGTTTTCGCCTGTCCTGAACTTGGATTCCAGCCGGGATACCTGCATATGGAAGTCCTCCCAATACAGCAGCTGCTTCTTATACATGGCAACTATGTCATTTTGCCGCTCCATGTGCCGGCTCAACTCCTGCATCCTGTCCATGACCAGCTCAATCTGCCGGCTTCTCCCTGCCACCTCCCGGCTGATCATCTCATACTGCCCGGCCAGGCTGCTCAGTCGCCCACGTTCCTCCTCCAGACGCCGGGTGAGCGCACCGATATCATTATTGAGTTCATTGGCCAGCGTGTCTATAGCCAGATAAAGCCCATATCCCGGAACCCAGAACCACCTCTTCAGGTTTTCTTTCTTTTTCCCGGCTTTTCTCACCTCTTCATCCCTCCGCCGGGTGAGCTCCGCCAGATCCGCCTCGGATTTCTTACAGGCCCTCTGATATTCATCCTTCTCCGCATTCTTCTGGGCCAGATCCACCTTGGCCTCCGCATTTTTTCTCTCCAGCTGAATCAGGCTCTCCTGCATCCGGGTATACTCTTGGGCGGATTCCTCGGACGCTATGGCGCTCTCCTCTTTCCTGGCGCTGTATTCCTCAATTTTACCCTGGGCTTCCTCCTTCAGCTGGTGAATATGGCCGGCAATCTCTTTGAAGGAAGCCTGTAGTTGTTCCCTTTCCTCCTCCGTGGGAGCGACACTCATGGCGTTCATCTCCATCAGGGAGGAGGCGGCAGCGGAAACCGCCTCAAAAATGGTGCGCATGGTGCCCAGATACTTTAAGAATCCTATGTTATCCATAAGCCCCCTCCCCCAACTACTTTTTGCTGTCTGCCACCTGCCGGGTGAGGCTGTCGCCCACTTCACCCGCCAGCTTGGAGGCCAGGTTCCAGTGATCCTGCCTGGACATGGTCACAGAATCGGAGTCGCGAACCGTCTCGTTCAAGTGAGACCTGGTCTTTTCGGCTGCCGTCAGATAATCCCGGCTCACCGACAGGATGGCTACCCATTTTGCCATATAAGCTGCGATGGGATACATGATCTCGGCGCTCTGGTATGCCTCAATGCGGTCCGCCCTGTCCGCCGACTGCAAAGCCTTGATATCGTCCTTAAAGGTGGCATCCGCCAATGCACGGCAGCTTCTCTCCAGGGACGACCAGAACAGGGCGATGTCCTTCAGCGCCACCACGGTTTTTTTCAGGCAGGACACCGCCATGATCAGGGACTGGATGGCTGCCTCGGTGGAGTGCTGGTCAATGACGGCGGCTTCCATCTGCCTGGCATACTTTGCCAGCAGGCCCAACTGCTCCGTCTTCTGCTTCTCCAGGTTCATGATCTCCGCATTGATGGCGCTCATCTCCTCCGCACGGGCTGCGCCGCCATCCTCTCCCGGCTGCATCTGTTCTCCCAGGCTCCTTAACAGCTCTCCCATTTTTTCCAGCTTATCACCGGCAGTTCTGTTTTCAATTTCCAGGCTGTCCCTGTCTTCTCTGGCGCGGGTGATTTTCTTTTTGGCGCTGTCAATCTCCTTTTCCAGGCTCTTCTTTTCTTCCCCTTCCACCTTGTCCTTCTGCGCTATCAGATCGTCCACCGACTTCTCTAATGCGGCAATCTCATTCTCCTTTTCCTTCAGCCGTTCCTCCAGTTCTTTTTTCTGCTTTTCCGCCTTATCATAATCCTCCCTGCTGTGCTTGTCCGCCTCGGCCAGGGCTCCGGACTGAGAGACACCCAGTGCCGATGAGGCCGCCGAGACTGCCGCCCCCAGGAATCCGAACACTGTGCCCATAATCTCCATAGCCTGCCTGTGGCTCCGCTCGTCCTCATCCACCTTGATCAGACGGTTATATTCCTTCTGTAATCTGGTCAGCCTCTCCTCCACGGATGCCTGAATTGCTTCCACGCTCTTCTGGGACGCCTCCAGTTCATTCATCATTCTGGTGAGATTATCGCTTTTTTCCACCTGGGCAGCGTTCTGATCCATGACCTTCTGCAGCACGGCGGCGGTCTTGTCTGCGGCATTCTGATACCCCTCCGCCATCTCCATGGCCTGCCCGCTCATCCCTGCCGCCCTGATGGCAAAGTTCTCCAGCTTACTGATGGCCACGCTCTCCATACCCTTGGTCAGCCACTTGTAGACACCCACCAGTTCCGCCACCACCACGGATGCCTGGTCCTTGAAATCCGTCACCACTATGATGCCCTTGTCGTTCAGGTCCATGACGCTTTTTTGCAGGCCGAACACCTGGGACTGCTCCGGGAAGCCGTACACTGCGTGATAGGAGATGTTCAAAAGGTCCACCGTGTTATTCAGGTTGGAAATCACCGTGGGCAAATCCATCTGATGCAGTATATCCTTCTTCTCCTCCCTGACCATAAGCGCATTCTCACTCATGGGCTTTGTCAGGTCATAGGACTCGTTCATTGCGCCCATCCTGACCACCAACAGCTTTTTGTCGTTTACCTCGTACTCCATTGCCATTACAGTTCCTCCGTTTCTCGATATTTTTGTAACCGGCTGTTACATTGGGAAGTGTACTCCACCCGGCATGTGCAATTCCAGTTTCCGGTAGGAATGCATATCCTCCGGGGATAAAAGACCTTTTTCCATCTGTGCCAGCAGGGATTTGCGGGTCCCGGCGCTGTTTCTCATGGGAATGGTCAGGATGTCGCCGTTGCACATATGTACCTCGTTGCCGCAGATGCTGTGGATCTGCCCCACATTGACAATATAACCTCTGTGGATCCGAACAAATTCCCCGGGCAGACATTGTTCCAGATGCTTGAGAGAATCCCTGCTTTCCACCTGGTATCCCCGGCAGTGCCAGATCACATTGTTGTGGGAAGCTTCGATATAGAGAACCTCCCTCTCTTCCAGGAAATAGATCTCTTCGTGGAGCCCCCGCACCCTGCACAGGAGCCTGGCCGGCCTCATGCCATAGACATGGATGCACTCCGCCATGCCCCCGGACATACAGACCAGTATCTCATAGGGAATCCCCTGGGCTCCCCGGACGTCATCCCCCTCCTGTCTGGAAACCACGCAGAAAAGGCCGCTCACTATGTGTACCTGATCCGTGATCGCCTGCACATGGTACTGATGATGCCTGATCTGCCGGTCCTCACCCACACAGCCCTGCAGGGCTTTTCTGACAGGGAAGCAGAACAGGCCATAGCCGGACATATGGTTGAACCGCCATACCATATTGCCCTTGCAGTATGAGACCGCCTGCATGTTCTTTTGAAAAATCTCTTTGACAATCTGCATGGTTCTCCTGACAAGCTCCCTCTTTTCGTACATTTTTCCCTCTTTCCCGCTTCCAAACTTTCCTTTGTATTTTCTCTGCTTATGTCACACAACATATCCAACCGCCCTGCCGCCGTCCACAATTCGGGATAATTGACATATGTCCCGGGATAAATGACAGCATATCCATGCAGTATCTACTGTGTTTATGGCTTTATATTGTAATTTGTTTAAATAACCGTCACAAGTTTGTATGCATCCTTTTGCAGTATCATGGAGTGGAAAGATTTTTTGACGGGTTTCAATTCACCATTGGGGAAATGAATTTTCCGGCACACGGAAACTTTTATGAGAAAATGATTTACGTCTATAAATATTTTATGTTTTCTGCCGAAATATACCATACAAGTATCTGTATCGATACCGCATCATGGATGATGCGAATAAAACAGGCGTTATGGCGCCGGAAAGAAGGTCAATATGAATGTAAACGGAGTTACATCAACACAGGCCGCCTACAGCAGCTACACATCTGCTGCCAGGGAGTCCACAGCTGCCGAGACTCAAAAAAACACCACTGCAACTGAGGGTACCGGTGTGGTATATGAGCATTCCACAAATACCACGGATTCTGCAAAGAAGACCTATAAGCCCAATACCAGTCTGGTAAATCAGTTGAAGGCGGATGCGGAAGCCCGCACCTCCCAGCTGAAGAGCCTGGTAGAGCAGATGATGACCAAGCAGTCCACCGCTTACGGGCAGGCCAATGACATCTGGCAGTTCCTGCGCAGCGGCAACTACAAGGTTGATCCCGCCACCCGGCTGCAGGCCCAGAAGGACATTTCCGAGAACGGCTACTGGGGCGTAAAGCAGACCTCTGAACGCATCTTGAGCTTTGCCACGGCTTTGACCGGCGGCGATCCCGACAAGATTGAGGAAATGCGTGCAGCATTCGAGAAAGGCTATAAGAAGGCCGAGAAGACCTGGGGCGGAAATCTTCCCAGCATATGCCAGCAGACCTACGATGCCGTTCTGTCAGGCTTTGACAAGATGGCCGAGGACGCAGGCAAATAATAATGGAAAACACGCTCCGGAAGTTTTCTGTTATTGCGGATCAGGCAAAAAAGACGGGAACTCTTTGCGGGTTCCCGTCTTCTTTGCTTTGTTATGATCCTGTTCAGCAGGGCTTAACGCGTAGCGTTTTGCTCATTACTCCAAAATATCGTGCGCTTCGGCGCACAGCGTTTTGCTCATTATACCATACATCCCTTAACCACCAGGAGCTTCTGCCCCGGCGTCAGTTCATCGCTGGTCAGTTCGTTGAGTTCCCGCAGCTGCTCCACCGGCAGGTAATAGCGTTTGCCGATGTTCCACAGGTTATCCCCGGGCTTTACGATGTAGATGGTCATACCGGGCAGCGAACCCAGCTTATGGGTGTCCAGAGGGGCCGATATCACGTCCCCGATCAACTCCAGCGAAATATTCCGGAAAGCGATGGTACCGAAGACCAGCACTGCCTTTACGTCCATCTCCTCTCCGTCCAGCATGGTTACCTGCAATTGCTCCACGCTGCACTTGACATCACAGATATCTTCTTTTTCCAGTCCCGGAATCTCCAGCGTATAGTGATAGGGGATCTGGGCCTCTGTACTGGCATAGGGCATATCGTCCGCTCCGGTGATATACAGCACCTTTACCTGCAGGCTCCCCCACAACTCCAGCCCGGCCTCCGTCACTTCCTGACGGTCAGGCTGTACCGTGCCCTGGCTGTGCAGCAGCTGGAGGATTCCCGCATCCCTGTTCTGGATGCGCACATGGTCATTCACCTTCATCTTGCCGTTTACCCTGGACAGGAGCCGCCGCAGGGATGCGGGCCTGCTGATGGTGGTCAGTTCTCTGGTCACTCCATAGATGTCCGTCAGGATCTCTGTCTGTTCCTCCTCGTAAAGCCGTATACCAATATCCAGCACTGTCTCTAATCCGATGATCCTCTCCTCCCCGTCCAGATCCGGGCGGATATCCAGTTCCTGCTGCCCCATCATAAATTGGATGTCGGGAATCATGCCGTCCTTGCAGCCATGGCATTCCATCATGCCGCTGAAGGGCAGTGTGGTCTCAAAGGAGCGCACGGGATGTTCCTCCCCCTCGCCCTCGTACAGCAGGAACAGGTGCAGGTCCCCCTGCAGGGAAAGCTTTTCCTCCAAAGGCTTGCACTCCACATCGTCCAGTGTCAGGCTGCTCCAGAGGATCTGGAACATGTTCGGGTAACTTGCGGGCAGGGCAATCTCTTCCTTCACCCGGAAAATATCATTTTTACAGATGGCGATCTGGGCCACCTCCATCGGGGCACGGCGGTACTCCGCATGATCCTCCCCATAGAGGCCGATGGGAGCCTCCTCGTCATAGAGCTCCTGCACCTGGGCCGTCAGCATCACCACAGCCTGTATGCTGAGTTTGCGCGAATTGATGATGCCCACGCTCAGATCCTCCAGCATGTTCTGTACATGCACCATGTCGCTCCCCTGGACACCCTGCATATTGATCTTTTCCTCAAAGGGTATCTTACCCTCCATGGTCACCAGGCCGCAGCCCTCCTCCTGGGTATGGTACAATACCGCAAAACACAGCCGCCCCCGCACCTGCACATAATCCGCGTAGGGCTTTACCTCGTCGATCATCACGGATGCCCTGTCAAAGCAAAGACTGCTCACATCCGGCTTCTGGTCGGGGATATTCATATCCTCTTCCAGCGTGATCTGGGATACTGCCTGGGTTCTGATGCGGTCCATATGTATATTTTTCTTAATCAGTTCCACAAAAAAACTACCTCCTGTTTACTGCCCCGCAGATTCCCCGGGAATCTGCGGATGCCTATACTTATTAGTATATTTATGAAGGTAGTTTCTGTTTTATTCTTCATTTCGCAGGCTTCGCGCTCATTCTGTCCGAAAGGGCCCTGCATCCTCTGAAGCTTCGCTGTGCAAGTCTCAGATCCTTATTACTCCACCGCTCCAATCAAGTCCGTGATATTTTCCACATTGTAGGTGCGCATGTAGTCTTCAATCCCCCGGATCACCTTTACGGTGGTGTACGGGTCCACGAAATTCATGGCACCTATGCTGACCGCCGTGGCCCCTGCCAGGATGAACTCGATGGCATCCTCCGCTGTGGCGATGCCGCCCATGCCGATCACGGGAAGCTTTACCGCATGTGCGGCCTGGTATACCATGCGCACCGCCACCGGCTTGATGGCCGGGCCGCTCATGCCGCCGGTCTTGTTGGCAAGTGCAAAGCAGCGGCGATGGATATCAATCTTCATGCCCGTGAGGGTGTTGATCAGGGACAGGGCATCCGCCCCCGCCGCCTCCGCCGCCCTGGCCATCTCCGCTATATCCGTCACATTGGGACTCAGCTTCATGATAATGGGCTGCCTGGCCTTTTTCCTGATCTGCCCGGTGATGTGGTACAGGGCGTCCGCCTTCTGCCCGAAGGCGATGGCCCCCTCCTTCACATTGGGACAGGACACATTGATCTCCAGCAGGGCCACCGCCGGCTCATCCGCCAGCTTCTCCACAACCTCCAGATAGTCCTCCTCCGTCTTTCCGCAGATGTTCACGATGATTTTGGTATCATACTGCTTGAGGAAAGGGATATCCCGCTCCAAAAACACGTCGATGCCGGGATTCTGCAGGCCGATGGCGTTGAGCATCCCGCCATAGACCTCCGCCACCCGGGGAGTGGGATTGCCGGGCCACGGCACATTGGCAACACCCTTGGTCACCACGGCACCCAGGCAATTTAAGTCTACGAACTCACTGTATTCCATGCCGGAGCCAAAGGTACCGGAGCCGGTCATCACCGGGTTTTTCAGGGTTACGCCTGCAATATTTACCTGTGTATCCATCAGATGTCCACCTCCTCTGCGTCAAAAACCGGTCCATCCGTACAGATCCGGGCATTGTGTACATGGGAATGAGGGTTCGCTTCCTTCGTCTTCACCACACAGCCCAGGCAGGCCCCCACGCCGCAGGCCATATGCTCTTCCAGGGAAATGTATGCCCTGATCCCCCGCTCCGCCGCATACTGTTTGACGGCCCGGAGCATGGGCATGGGGCCGCAGGCATAGATTATGTCGGCCTCCAGGGCATTTTCCGCTATGGTGTCCAGCACATTGCCCTTCGTGCCCTCGCTGCCGTCCTCAGTAGCCACATAGACCTGTCCGTATTTGGCAAAATCCTCCGCAAGGAACAGATTTCCGTCCCGATAGCCCAGAATAATGGCCTTATCTCCCTCCAGCTTTTTGGCAAGCTGCAAAATAGGCGGAACCCCGATACCGCCGCCTATCAAAAAGCAGTGTTTTCCCCTGCCCTCCTCCAGCGGAAAACCGTTGCCCAGGGTTCCCAGAATGTCCACCCTGTCATTCTCTCTCAGAGCGGAGAATTCTGCCGTGCCCTTTCCGGCAATACGGTAGACAATGCGCAGAGCCGTCCTCTCCCCATTGACCTCACAGATGCTGATGGGTCTGGGCAGCAGAGTGGCGGCGTTTCCGGGGTATACGCCGATAAACTGACCGGGTTTTGCCTGCGCCGCCAGCGCCGTCTCCAGCCACAGGTCATAGATGCGCGGGGCAATCTCCTGCTGGGAAAGTACCTTCGCCGTGGATTTTTCTTTCATGCAATTTCTCCTCTCGTCTTCATAAGCAATAGGCGATTGCAAAACTCCCTTTCCGGCAGCATCACTTGCAGAGAACGTTTCACAATTACCTGTCACAAGCAATTGTACCGGCGAACATGAGGATGTACCGATTCCGATGCAGCGCCTGTTCCATAATCGGGTCATATGTGCTGTTCCGGAACGGAAAATTCAAACCTTCGCAGGTATATCATTTATACGCATATCAGCATCCGGAACCGGACGATTTGGCTGCGATTATACTCACGAGCGGTTAGATTTTCCTTCCTGCGCGTCACATGCTGCCCGGTTATGCAACGTGGGGCGTGCAGGAATTGGAAAATCTTAGCGCTCGTTAGTATAGGTCTCCGGGCATTGATACACCACTTTCCCTCCACAGATCGTAGCCATCACCACACCTCGCAGCCTTCGGCCGGTGAAGGGCGTATTGCTGGATTTGGAGGCATACTCGTTGAATACCTGCGTCGCCGTGGTATCCACCAGTATGATATCCGCCGGGCCGCCCTCCGCCAGATAGCCCGCGTCCAGATGGTACATGGACGCCGGATTGGTACTCATCTTCTCCAGCACGCTCCGCATGGTCAGGTAGCCTTCCTCCACCAGTTCCGTGACGGCCAGAGGCAGTGCCGTCTCCAGGCCGATGATGCCGCTGGGGGCCTGGGTGATATCCTGGGCCTTCTCCTGGGCCGTATGGGGGGCATGGTCGGTGGCAATCAGGTCAATCGTCCCGTCCGCCAGTCCCCGGATGATGGCCTGTCGGTCCTCCTCCTCCCGCAGAGGCGGATTCATCTTGGCCAAAGCGCCGTATTGGATAACAGCATCCTCGGTCAGCGTAAAGTGATGAGGTGTGGCCTCCGCATGGATATTATGCCCCTTTTCCCGTGCCTTACGCACCAGTTCCACAGCCTCCCTGCTGCTGATATGCTGGATATCAATGCAGGCCCCGGTCTCCAGGGCGATCTGCAGGTCCCGCTCGACCATGGTGATCTCTGCCTCCCTGGGAGAGCCGCCGATGCCGTAATACTCGCTGGCCTTCCCCTGGTTGATGCCGTTATTGGCAATCAGCGCCGGCGCTTCCTCATGGAAGCTGACAGGCATGTCCAGCTGCGCCGCCTTCTCCATAGCGGCACGGACAATGTCCGGATTCATAATGGGGATGCCGTCGTCGGTAAAGCCCACCGCGCCCGCTGCCGCCAGTCTGTCCATGTCCGACAGTTCCTGCCCTTTCATCCCCAGGGTCACATTGGCGCATGTCTCCACATGGATGTCCGTGGTCTTCCCTTTGTCAAGCACATACCGCAGCGTTTCTTCCGTATCCACGGTGGGCCTGGTGTTAGCCATCAGCACCACTGTGGTGAAGCCTCCCCTGGCAGCCGCCCTGGCCCCCGTCAGGATGTCCTCCTTGTGGGTAAAGCCGGGGTCTCTGAAATGCACATGCACATCCACCAGCCCCGGAGCCACCAGCAGGCCCTCCGCATCCAGGATCCTGCATTTTTCCCTCTCTTTTTCCGTCAACTCCAGCCGCAGCTGTCTGCCGATTCTCCTGATCCGCCCGCCCTCCGTCAATATGTCAAGGTTCCCCTCCCGGCCCGACTTGGGATCTATCATATAGCCGTTCTCTATCAGCAGCATATTCCACCTCCTTT
>CAMWSA010000026.1 GCA_947176785.1 uncultured Lachnospiraceae bacterium | reverse complement strand
TCGCCCTGCCACATTCCCGGCTTCACTCTGCCGGCTTCGCCCTGCCACATTCCCGGCTTCACTCTGCCGGCTTCGCCCTGCCACATTCCCGACTTCACTCTGCCGGCTTCCCGGCTCCGCTCTGCCACATTCCCGACTTCAGCGGTCACTTCAGCTGAAACAGTTCCCTGTTATAATACTCCGTTCGATAAAACTCCTCCATCTGCCGATCCAGCATGTCAAAGTCCTTCAGACTCCTGCTCTCCGCCATATCATTGATGCGTGCAAAGCGCCCGTCCCGCTCCGGCGCGGCGCTGTCCCCCTTCCGCAGTTCGCCGCTCTCCATCAGCTGCTCCACCCTGCCCCGCTCCTCCACGATATAATATTGCAGGCTCTCCCCAAAAAACAGAATGAACTCCTTGCTGCATATACCGCCGTACACAGGCCGCATCTCCTCCGTGATATAGAGATCCTCTTCCCCGTTTTCCCGGGTCAGCAGATAGTGTATCCGCACCACACTGTCCGGGTGGCCGTGATACTCGATAAAAGTTTTGTCCATAATGGGTGCCAGTTCCCGTTCCATCCCCCTGTAGCACAGGAAATCCTTCAGCCGGATGCCTTCCTCCATCAGCTGACAGATAAAATCTCTGGCAGTCTGCCGGATTTCCTCTGTGACCTCCTGTTCATGCTGTGCATAAAACTTCACATAGGCCAGCCTGCACACCTTCAAAACAGCTTCCCCGCACCGGTGCAGGCGCGTAATCTCCCGAAAAACCTCCTGCTGCGTTTCTTTTCCTCTGACAAAATAGTCGTAGGCGGTCTGGGACAGATATGCGGTCACCACCTCCGTCCTGGCCCCCTGGGACACATAGTGGGCAAATATCTCCTCCTGTTCCCCCACATAGCACCCTGTCACCAGCATCTGTAAAAGCAATCGCTCGCTGAGTTCCCGGCAGTCCACCTCAAAGCTGCGGGCCGCCTTCCAGATCCCCCGCGTCTCTCTGGAGGGGCCCTGGTAATACAGGCACAGATACCGCAGAATTGTGCCGTCATACTTTTTCCTCTGGAAAATCAGTTCCGCCAGCTTGAGCAGCTGTTCGTCAAAAGTATATTCCCGCCTCTGGATCACCTGGCCCACCAGTTCCACCAAGACCCTGCTGTCCAGCTCATACAGGCCGTAACAGGCCAGCCATTCATAAGCCTGTTCGCAGAGGCCCCGGATCACCATGTACCGCACTGCCTCCTGCCGTTCCTGCCGCTCCAGCAGGTCTCCTGACAGGTTCGTCAGAAAGGCATCCAGCTTCTGCGTCTGATCCGTCTCGTAATAACTGTCCATCAGCTTCTTACACGCCTCCCGGCGAACCGTCAGTTCCAGTTCCTCACAGTTCCAGATCCGCAGCCACCTGGCCTCCTGCTCCCCCTTGGGTTCCTCCGGCAGTTCCCTGCTGTGATACAGGTACAGATCCAGTTCCGGGCTGTCCTTCACCCACTCCGCCACTTTGCCGATATGGCGTCCCGGCATCATCAGCCGCTCAAGGCTCTCGGAAAGCCCCTGCGTCTCCTGGACATACCTGCATCCCTCTCCGTCCTCCAACAGCACCAAACAGTTGCCTCCATACAGGGCAAACCAGGCTCTGCCGTCAATGACCGGATAAAGGATCTCCATCTGATTCCCCGGCTGACAGACCACCACTTTTCGGATACCCGGATGGGACAGGCGAATCTCATGGGCAAAAATCATACGTCCCAGTTGCTCCGCCGTCTGCTCCCCAATCATCTCCTCGGTCAACAGCTCGCGATATAGAAAAGCCAAATCCCTGCTCATATGTCCCTTCTGGATCTGCTCTGTCACAAACTGCTCTATCTGGGGGCGGTAACCGGCGTACAGTTCAATATACTCTTCCTTATGCTCCTGCAAATACCGGTAAAGGTACGCACTGTGGGCATAGTCCAGATTGTTCTGAAAGGAAAAATATAAAAGCACCGTCTTGGGCAGGGCCACCTCTTTATCCAGATCAAGGGCCATCATATAGTATTCATACAGCCGGGTAATCCGCAGTTCGGCCTCCACCCCCAGCTGATACCAGCCAAATGCCTCGGGGGTCACTTTGCTGCCCTTGATCAGCAGCCGGCAGATCTCCTTCAGCACCCGCTCCTGGGGCCATGCCTCATAGCCGCTTTGCAGCAGGGCGTACAACTGCGGGGAATACTCCTTTGCCCGCTCCGCCAGATAATATATCTGCTCCTGTAATTCCGGCGACAGGGCCCTTCGCCTGTCTCCATAGGCCAGCACCTGCAATTCAAAGCTCCCCAGTCTGCGCAGCAGGGCGGGGTTCATATTGAGCTGCTGCAATGCCTCTATATAGATCACCGGGCTGCTGCAGCCGCGGTCGGACTGCTTTTCCAAAAAGGACCACTTGGCCCCCGGCGTCCGGTAATGCTCCTGTGACAGATACAAAAGCAGCCATGCCACACGCCACTGGCCGGGCTGTTCATGATGAATCCGCCGCACCTGCTCTGTCACCTGAGCCGTGTAGGACTCATCCTGCCTGACCAGGGTAGTCAGATAGAGATAATACGCCTCCAACGACGCCGGATCGCTCTCGTAAAGCCCCTCTCCCTGCTCCAGCAGATCCAGTGCCCGGTCCAATGTCCACTTGGCCTCATGAAACCGTTTATTTGTGATCAGCAGCTGCGCCTGGAACAGCCTGGCCGCCGCATCCTGCTCATCCATAGCCACCAGGGCCTCCACCAGCTTCTCCGATTCCTTCAGCCAGCCGGAGGCGCTGATCTGCTTCAGGCGCATGGCCTGATAATGTACCATCAGCTGCGCCAGGAGGCGTTTGCGCTCCCGGCTTCCCCCTGCCGCTCCACGTCTCCGCCTACAGTACACCGTCACAGGCACTTCCAGTCTGTGCATCATGTCAGAGAATGTGACACGCCCCGGATTGCGCCCTCCGTGCAGCATACTGTCGTCCACGAAAACCGGCACCCGACAGCTGCTGCCCATAAAGTCATCTCCTGTGAGCATCTGCTTTTCTGTAAAAAGAAACTCTCCCTCCACTTCCACCTGCAGGCAGGTGGCTCCCCAGCCGCTGCGGGCCAGGTTGATCTCCAACTCCGTCACACCCACCGGATCTTTGATCTCCAGCTCCTTCTCCACAAGGGTATACTCTATGGGCTGCTTTTTGTGTATCGCCATCAGAAACTGATCCACATTGTGTTCATTGCCCCGGTTGGAAGACAGGCCCATGTACAGGGTATGATACTGCCTGTCATTGCCCACCAGTATATCCTCAAATTCGGGCGAATAAAACAGGGCCACCGCTTCCTCCCAGCTTTCGCGGGCCAGATTTACAAAATGGAACAGATTTTTCACCGGCCCCATAAAGGACTGCGGTACGCTGCCGGAAATATTCACCTCGAAGGGCAGGCTGTACTCTCCCAGGCTGCTGACCACATAAAAGCAGCCTCTGACCGCCTCTCCCGCCTGCAGCTGCTCCCCGTGAAAGCGAAAGGCAACCTCCTCGTCTGCCCCCGTCAAATCCCGGGTCAGGCACTCCATGCGGATATCAGAGCTGCCAATCCACCCCACCGTGTGTCCGCCGCCATGCACCTCTATGCCAAAGCTGCCCTCATAACATTCCCCCGGCCGCAGGTCCAATTCTATTTTTGTACATGAAAAATCCAGGGAACCGCTGTCGTAATCGAAATTCCCCTCCAGAATATGACCGATCTGGTCTGTTAAGTCCTGCATATATACCACCTGCCTTGAATGCCTGTTTTTCCTTTTACAGTGTAACATATTCAGCTGTGGCTGGCAAACAAATATTCTGTTTTGCGGCATCCTTTTTGTGGGGAGGTGTTCCTTTTTATAGAAACGCCGGCTTTGCCCCGGAAAGATAACCCTTCCTGCCTGAACCCGGTTCCGCAAGGGCATGATTACCCGCCAGACACAGCGCTTATACTCACAAACGGCTGGACTTTCCTTCCTGTATAACACAGGGCGTCCGATTAGGCAACATATGTTGTGCAGAATAGAAAAATCCTTACATTTGTTAATATACCTGCCCGGAACCGGGTGTGTAACATTCCCGTTTTAAGCAACATATATTGGTAAGAAAGAACCTTGACCGATTACAGAAAGGCATCCTATGTATAAAAGAAGAGCAGACCTGAGAGCCATGCAGGAAAACAGTACTGAGGAAGCCGGCAGCCAGAGTACCGGCACCCTGAGGATCAGCGTGACCTCCTCCGTCGCATACATTCCCATAGCGGGAGCCACTGTCACCGTCTCCTACACCGGGGACCCGGAGAGCCCCATCGCCACCCTGACCACTAACAGTTCGGGGGAGACGGAGGTGATCTCCCTTCCCACCCCGCCGCTGTCCTATTCTTTAAATCCGGAGAGCCTCCAGCAGCCCTATTCGGAATATAATATCATGGTCACGGCTGAAGGCTACGAGCCTGTATATGTGACAGGCTCCGAGATGTTTGAGGGGGAATTGTCCCTGCAGCCCATCCGCATGAACCCGGTGGAGATGGAGCCCGGCGAGGAAGAAAAGCTGGTGAACATCCCTGTCCATACCCTGTTTGGCGATTACCCGCCCAAGATTCCGGAGGACGAGATCAAGCCCATGGCGGAGACCGGGGAAATCGTCTTAAGCCGGGTGGTGATCCCGGAATACGTAATCGTCCACGACGGCGTGCCCTCCGACTCCTCGGCCCCCAACTACTGGGTACGCTACAAGGATTATATCAAAAACGTGGCATCCTGCGAAATCTACTCCACCTGGCCGGAAGCTACGCTGTACGCCAATATTCTGGTAATCATGTCCTTTACGCTGAACCGGGTGTACACGGAGTGGTACAGAAACCAGGGTTACAACTTTACCATCACTTCCTCCACCGCCTACGACCAGAAATGGGTCTATGGGCGCAATATTTTCAGTAATATTGATTTTCTGGTGGATACTATATTTGCCAACTTCCTGTCCCGCCCCGGGGTGCGGCAGCCTATTTTTACCTCCTACTGCGACGGCCAGCGGGTGACCTGTTCGGGCCTTAGCCAGTGGGGCTCAAAGTATCTGGGAGACCAGGGATACTCAGCTATCGAGATCATACGCTACTACTACGGCAACGACATGTATATCAACTCTGCCGATGTGATATCCGGAGTCCCCTCCTCCTGGCCCGGGTACTCCCTGACCATCGGCTCCTCCGGGGAAAAAGTGCTGCAGATGCAGAATCAGTTAAACCGCATTGCCCGCAATTACCCGGCCATCCCCGTCATCACCGCCGACGGCATCTACGGCCCCCTCACCGCCAACGCGGTCCGCACCTTCCAGGGCATCTTCAACCTGCCCCAGACCGGCGTGGTGGACTATCCCACCTGGTACGAGATCTCGGACATCTATGTGGGTGTCAGCCGAATCGCGGAGCCGGGGCAATAGATACGCCGGCCCTCAAAAACCGGAGGGAAAGACAACGGTGATGCCTTCTATTGCGTCCTTCCCCGTGACAGGGGCGCATAGCAATCCTGACCATAATTCCGGTCAAAAACAACCGGATTGTCCTCCGGGTTATAAAAGTCAGAACTTTCATAACCCGGCCATAATCCCGGCTAAAAACAACCGGGTGGCCATCCGTGTTATGAAAGCTGGGGCTTTCATAGCAAACTCCCCGATGGGTCTCTCCCAGGCAGCACAAACAAAAAGGTGTATTCAGGCGGTTGCTGGCCCAAATACACCTTTTTATAATTGTGATTCAGTTTACTTCTCAGCCATAGCAGATTTCAGAGCAGCGGTCAACTGAGGCACAATCTTGTTCAAGTCGCCCACCACACCATAGTCGGCCACATCAAAGATGGGGGCATCCTCATCCTTGTTGATGGCTACGATGATATCGGACTCCTCCATGCCCGCCACATGCTGGATGGCACCGGAGATACCGATGGCAAAGTAGATCTGGGGACGAACGGTCTTACCGGTCTGTCCCACCTGCAGATCCTTGGGCTTCCAGCCGCTGTCAACCACGGCGCGGGAGCAGGACACAGTACCACCCAGAACCTCTGCCAGATCCTCCAAAATCTTGAAATTCTCCGGACTTCCCACGCCGCGGCCGCCGGATACCAGCACCTTGGCATCCATGATGTCCACGGTGTCGGACACGGCCTTCACCACTTCCTTGATGGTCACATAGCGGCTGTTGGGTGTGAAGCCGGGATTGTACTCTTCCACCACGGCCTTTGCGCCAACGATGGGATCAATCTTCTGCATAACGCCGGGACGAACGGTCGCCATCTGGGGACGGTTGTCCGGACAGGCGATGGTGGCGATGGTATTGCCGCCGAAAGCAGGACGGGTCATCAGCAGCTGATTATGCTTCTGCTCCTGGCCCGGAATGGGGTTCAGCGGGAAGTCCCCGATCTCCAGCACGGTACAATCCGCAGTCAGACCGGTAGCCACCCTTGCGGACACGGTGGGGCCTAAGTCACGGCCGATGGCGGTTGCACCCACCAGTACGATTTCCGGCTTGTACTGGTTAATCACGGAGGACAATGCATGGGCATAAGGCTCGGTTCTGTATACCTCCAGTTCCGGGTCGTCCACTACGATCACCTTGTCTGCGCCGTACTCGGCCAGCTTGTCGGCCAGGCTCTTCACCTGATAGCCGATCAGCACTGCCACCACCTCTGTCTCCAGCCTGTCAGCCAGTTCCTTACCTTTTCCCAGCAGTTCATAAGCGATACCGCTGATCTCATTGTCCACCTGCTGGGCAAACACATATACGCCTTTATATTCTTCTAAATTCATGGTTTGGTTTACCTCCTATTTTAGTTCCGCATATTCTCTTATACGATGTGCTTCTCCTTGAACTTGCCGACAATGTAGGCCACCGCATCCTCGGGGGACTCGGGAACCACTTTCTCGCCTGCGCCCTTGCGCACCTTGTCGGAAGCCTTCGCAATCTTGGTGGGAGATCCTTTCAGGCCCAGGTTGCTGTCATCTACATCCTTCAGGTCTGCTCTGCCCCAGGTAGTGATCTCTGCCGCACACGCGTCAAAGATACCGCCGGGAGTCATATAACGGGGATCGTTCAACTCGGACAATGCGGTGATCAGGCAGGGCATCTGTGCCTCCAGCACATGGTATCTGTCGTCATACTGACGTTGTACAATCACTTTGCCGCCGTCAATCTTGATATCCTGCGCATAGGAGATCACGGGGATCTGCAAATGCTCCGCGATCTGGGGGCCAACCTGCGCGGTGTCGCCGTCGATAGCCTGACGGCCGGTGATGATCAGGTCATACTCCAGATTGCGGATAGCGCCTGCGATGGTGGTGGAGGTAGCCCAGGTGTCTGCGCCGCCCAGCACACGGTCTGTCACCAGGATACCCTTGTCAGCACCCATGGCAATGGCCTCGCGCAGCACGTCTGCCGCCTTGGGCAGACCCATGGTCAAAACAGTTACCTCTGCGCCATACTGATCTTTCAGACGCAGCGCGGCTTCCAGGCCGGCCTTGTCGTCAGGATTCATGATGGCCAGCATGGCTCCTCTATCCAGTGTTCCGTCCGGATTGAACTTGACTCCGCCCTTGGTATCCGGAACCTGCTTAATACAAACGATAATCTTCATTGTATTCCACTCCTTATTCTATAATATTCTAATCATTCTCTCACATGTCCAGCCCGGTCCACTGCGGACTTCCGACTGGGGCAAGCCAGCTGCATCGCGTCGCGGCATTCAGACTTCCGTCCATGCCGCCAGAGGCGGCACAAACAATCCATGATAAAAGTGCCCGTTCTGTCGCTGGCTGTGTATGCGCCGTTTCGATTACATGTGAGCCATTTTCCCGTTCCGAGCCTACTTCAACAGGTTTGAAGAAATAACCATTCTCTGAACCTCGCTGGTGCCCTCGTAGATCTCAGTGATCTTGGCATCGCGCATCATGCGCTCCACATCATACTCTCTGATGTAGCCGTAACCGCCGTGCAGTTGGACAGCCTTGGTGGTTACTTCCATGGCAACCTCTGCGGCATACAGCTTGGCCATGGCCGCTTCCACGGAGTAGGAAATCTTGGGATTAGTTCTGTACTCGTCTTTCTTGCGGGCAGCCTTGTACACCAGCATCTTGGCAGCCTCAACCTTGGTAGCCATATCCGCCAGCTGGAACTGGGTGTTCTGGAACTGTCCGATGGAACGGCCAAACTGTTTTCTCTCCTGCACATAGGCAATGGTGGTCTCCAGAGCGCCCTCCGCCAGACCCAGAGCCTGTGCGGCGATACCGATACGGCCGCCGTCCAGGGTATGCATGGCGATGGCAAAGCCCTTGCCCTTTGCGCCTAACAGATTGTCCTTGGGAATGCGGCAGTCCGTGAAAATCAACTCATAGGTGGACGAACCGCGGATACCCATCTTCTTCTCCTTGGTGCCGAAGGTGAAGCCGGGAGTGCCTTTTTCCACGATAAACGCAGAGATCTCCTTCTGAATCCTGCCCCTCTTCTCAACCTTGCCGGTAACTGCGATCACAATATAGACATCCGCTTCCTTACCGTTGGTGATAAAGCATTTGGAGCCGTTCAGCACCCACTCGTCCCCCTCAAGCACGGCCTTGGTCTGCTGGCCCTGGGCATCGGTGCCTGCGCCGGGTTCGGTCAGGCCGAATGCGCCGATCTTGCGTCCGCTTGCCAGATCGGGAAGATATTTCTGCTTCTGCTCATCGGTGCCGTAGGTCAGAATGGGATCAATGCACAGAGAAGTATGTGCGGACACGATAACGCCCGTAGTGCCGCAGACCTTGGAAAGCTCCTCCACGCACATGGCATAGGTCAAGATGTCACAGCCCTGTCCGCCGTACTCCTTGGGAACGGGGATGCCCATGAAACCATATTTTGCCATCTTCTCTACGGTCTCTCTGGGAAAGCGCTCCTCCTCATCCACTTCCTGTGCAAGAGGCTTTACTTCATTCTCGGCGAAATCCTTGAACAGCTGTCTCGCCATCTCATGCTGTTTGGATAATGTAAAATCCATGATTATTTCCTCCACTTTCATCTAAATTTTGACACAGGACACCTTCCCGGCTCATTACGTCCCGCTCCGGCACACCCAAATAGCACATGTCCGAATTCCCAGGAACAAACCGGGAAAACTGCCCTGATCATGATTGCATTTCATATATACCGCGCCAAATTTCCTGCGGCATACATCAAATATTCGCCCTGATTCCCATATGCCTGCTTCGGCGGGATTTAAATCAGGATGGTGAAAACCTTTTTTCACCCTTACTCTCTTCTACCCGCTTGGGCGGGCACAAACAGCCTTTACTGTGAACTGGACTTGTATGGCAAGTCCCGGAAGTTCATCTCACACTATTTCGCGTAATTATAGAAGCCCTCTCCGGTCTTCTTGCCCAGCTTGCCTGCGCGAACCATCTTTCTCAGCAGGGGAGCGGGAGCATACTTGGAATCGCCGGTCTCCGCATAGATAACCTCCATGATAGCCAGCACAATGTCCAGGCCGATGTAATCGCCCAGAGCCAGAGGCCCCATGGGATGGTTGGCACCCAGCTGCATAGCCACGTCGATGTCCGCCACGGATGCCACGCCTGCAGCATACACATTAACGGCCTCGTTGATCATGGGGATCAGGATCCTGTTTACCACGAAGCCTGCCGCCTCATTCACCTCAACGGGGGTCTTGCCGATCTCGGTGGCGATGCCCTTGATCTTCTCCACCAGATCCGCGGGAGTGTTGGCTCCTGCGATAACCTCAACCAGCTTCATTCTGTCGGCAGGATTGAAGAAATGCATACCGATCAGAGGACGGTCCAGGCCGTTGCCCATCTCTGTGATGGACAGGGAAGAAGTGTTGGACGCGAAGATACAATCCTTCTTTACGATCTGCTGCAACTCCGCAAAGGTCTGCTTCTTGATCGCCATGCTCTCGGGACAAACCTCGATAACCAGATCGCAGTCCGTGCAGATATCCTTTAAACCGGTAACGATCTTGCCCAGGATCTCCTCGCCCTTTTCAGCGGTGATCTTCTCCTTGCCAACCAGGAAGTTGATGTTCTTCTGGATCTTGGCCTTGCCGCCGTCAGCAAACTCCTGCTTGATATCACATAAGCAAACCTCATAACCGTCTGTCATGGCAAAAGCCTGTGCAATTCCGGCACCCATGGTGCCTGCGCCGATAATACCTACTTTCATGTATAGTTCCTCCTTCTTTTATACCGCTTATTTTGATTCTTCCTTTTCCAGAAAATGCTCCTTATGCCGTTTTCCTGCGTTTTTACGGACATCCACTGTCCCGCAGCTTTTCGCACGGTTTATATAACGATTCGGTTAGCCGGAAATACCTTCTCAAAAAGAAAGCTTATAGTTTATTTGTTCTGGAACGGCTCTTTCACTTTCTCCTTGTTCTTGTCCAGGAAGAAAGCCATGCCATACTTCTGATCCTCGGTCTCAAAGCAGTCTCCGAACAGCTTCTCTTCGATGGCCACAGCCTGGTCCATGTCCACATCCAGACCCTCATTGATGGCCTTCTTGCAGTTGCGCACGGCGATGGGAGCATTCTTGGCGATGCCGGAAGCCATCTTCTCCGCGGCTGCCAGCAGCACCTCCTGCGCAGTCTTTACCACATTGCCCTCCGCGTCAACCTCTGCGGAATACACCTCGTTCACCAGACCGATCCGGTAAGCCTCCGGTGCCTTGATATTGCGGGCCGTATAGATCATCTGCTTCGCCATGCCTGCGCCCACCAGACGGGCCAGTCTCTGGGTGCCGCCAAAGCCGGGGGTGATGCCCAGGCCCACCTCGGGCTGCCCGAACACCGCATTGTCGGAACAGATGCGGATGTCGCAGCTCATGGAGATCTCACAGCCGCCGCCCAGCGCAAAACCGTTTATGGCTGCGATCACGGGGATGGGGAAGGTCTCCAGCCTGCGGAACACGTCATTGCCTTTCTTGCCGAAAGCCTCGCCCTCCGCCTTGGTCAAGGTACTCATCTCTCCGATATCCGCGCCGGCCACGAAGGACTTTTGTCCCGCCCCGGTGAGAATCAGGCATCTCACCTCGTTCAGGTTCACTGCATCCAGGGCTGCGTCCAGTTCCTCCAGCACCTGGCTGTTCAGGGCGTTCAACGCCTTTTCACGGTTGATGGTGAGGATTGCGTACTGCCCTTTCTGCTCATAAAGAATATAATCCATGTCTACCTCTTTCCGCAAACCCGGGGTCGGCTCGAAAACAGACTCCCGGCTCGCCTTATTTCTGACTCGCCTCATTTCCAATAAGAGACGATGCTGAAATTTCTACTTTCTGTTGCTGCAAAAACCTTATCCCCAGGTTTTCGCAACGCTTCCGGTGAAATTTCTCATGTCGTTAACCATATAATCCACAGCCAAATTACGCCCGCTGTGCCTGCGATATGTCCACAATCTCAAACAGCCCGGAGAACACCACCGTTCCCCCGGGCTTTGTTTGAATTATTAATCTTCGATCCTGACGATGGTGGAGCAGCCCATGCCGCCGCCGATACACAGGGTAGCCAGGCCGGTCTTGGCACCCTTGGCCTGCATCTCATGCAGCAGAGTCACCAGGATACGGCATCCGGAAGCGCCCACGGGATGGCCCAGCGCAATTGCACCGCCGTTGGGATTCAGCTGCCTGTCCACGTCGATGCCCAGATCCTTGCCCACCGCGACGGACTGTGCGGCAAAAGCCTCGTTGGCCTCGATGATATCAAAGTCCTCAATCTTCATGCCGGTCTTGGCCATCACCTTCTTGGTGGAAGCCACAGGGCCAATTCCCATCACCTCGGGGCGAACGCCTGCAAGAGCGCCTGCCACGAAAGTAGCCATGGGCTTCACGCCCAACTCCTTGGCCTTCTCCTCGCTCATCACCACAATGGCCGCAGCGCCGTCATTGATGCCGGAGGCATTACCTGCGGTTACGAAGCCGTCGGGATTGATGGGACGCAGCTTTGCCAGACCCTCAATGGTGGAACCGGCACGGGGACCCTCGTCTACCTTGAACTCGATGGTCTCCTTTTTCTTCTTAACCATGACGGGTACGATCTCGGCGTCAAACGCGCCGGACTTCTGAGCCGCCTCGGCCTTCTGCTGGCTCTTTAACGCGAACTCATCCAGCTCCTCGCGGGTCAGGCCCCACTCACGGCAGATATTGTCGGCAGTGGTAATCATGTGATAGTCGTTGAACGCATCCCACAGGGCATCCTTGATCATGGTGTCCACCAGAGTGCCGTTGTTCATTCTATATCCGTAACGAGCCTGAGGAATGGCATAGGGAGCCATGGACATATTTTCCATACCGCCTGCCACTACAATGTCCGCGTCACCGGCCATGATCATCTGTGCGGCCTGATTCACGCAGTTTAAGCCGGAACCACACACCACATTCATGGTCACGGCGGGTACCTCGATGGGCAGACCGGCCTTGATGGAAGCCTGACGGGCCACATTCTGTCCAAGCCCGGCCTGGATGACACAGCCCATATATACCTGATCAACCTGCTCGGGAGCCACACCGGCTCTGTTTAAAGCCTCCTTGATCACAATTGCGCCCAACTCCGCGGCAGGGGTGGTGCTCAGAGTTCCGCCCATGGTGCCGATGGCGGTACGGCAGGCGCCTGCTAATACAACTTTCTTTGCCATTTCTTTCTCCTCCAACTTATTTTTCGCTTTGTTTTCACAGCTTCGGCAATGATTGTTATTTTTTTGTCATTGCCATCGCTTCTAGTGTA
The DNA here is from genome assembly GCA_947176785.1 of uncultured Lachnospiraceae bacterium. Lineage (GTDB taxonomy): Bacteria > Bacillota > Clostridia > Lachnospirales > Lachnospiraceae > Acetatifactor. Next base: position 6,350 of record CAMWSA010000026.1, on the reverse strand, counting down.
GCATACCGTTTCCTGTTTTGCAACGGCTTTCTTTTAATTCTGATCTGTTTTTGTCGGTGCCGCACGCGCGCTTTGCGTTGCCGTTGACTATACAAACGCGGATGCGCAGGAATGGGACAAGTTATTTCCCATGTGCTATATCCCCTTTTATTCCGATGTGTCAGGATTCCAGCAAGGCACCTGCTGCATAGCCAGGCAGCAGGTGCCTTGCTGGAAGGAAAATCTAATCGGCCGAAAGTATGGCTCATTTTATCACTCGCTCAATCACGCAGCTATGTGGCTTGTTTTTATTGTCTCTGTCATAGTTTATGCCCACAAGCAATATCTCGCCGGTATAACCATCGAGAGCCTGTACGTAATGTCTTTCCTTAATCTGCCGCAAGGCGGAAACGACGTTTTTGTCATATTTTAATTCTACCACCAGCGCCGGTTTTCTTGTATGAGGAAGCGGAAGAAATACTACATCCGCAAAGCCTTTTCCGGTGGGAAATTCCCGTATAAGCCTGTAATCCTTTCTAGCACTGTAATATGCCAGGCTAATGGCGCACCCCAGCGAGTTTTCGTCGTTGTACGTCAATACCGATGCTACCTCTGTATGCGCTTTATCAAGCCCCTGGGCAACGCTGTCCGCATTGCCGCCCAAAGTATCTTCCAAAAGCTTTTCCGATGACCTCAAGACACGCATGACCTCCGGCCAGCCACCCACACTCATGGCATTTTCAAATTCTCCTATGATTTCCTTATTTGGGATATGCACTTCTTCCGTCTCTGCATCATATGCAAGATACCCCAAATGAATCAGCAGCGTGAGCACATCATCCTTTGTATGGAAGCTTTGCATATCATTCTGGAAACTGCGTGTGTTGACCCTGATGCGCCCGCCGCCGAGCATTTGCACAATATCCGTCCTGAGTCCGTCAAAATCCATATCTATATAGATTTTTAACGCTTCATATGTCTCCGTTGAAGTCCAATAATCTGAAAAATCCAGACAACTCATTGCCTCCACCACAGACTTCGGATTGTATACATGTTTGTATTTTTTGAACATATATCCGTCATACCAGCAGCTGGCTTCCACAAAATCCATGTCATAGCGCTCACACAGTTCTTTTACCTCATCTTCCGTAAAGCCGGTGTATTCCTCAAAGTTTTTTTGACTGGTCATGGAATACTCCCGAAACATATTCAGCGCGGAGTGTTGTCCATACTTCTTTACCGGCAAAATGCCTGTCATATATGCCAGCGCCACATAGGGCTGATCCTTTAAAAGATCCCGCATAAAATCAAGATATTGCTTCTGCAATGCCTCGGTTTTTTGTCTCTCACGCATAACACAGTCCCACTCATCGATTAAAAAGACAAACTGCTTATCCGCTTTGACATAAATTTTCTCAAGCGCTGTAGCCAGGACGACAGTCTGCCGGGGAAAAAAATCCCCATATATTTCCCGGAGTTCCTCAATCACGGCCCGCTCCAGATATTCAATCATATCCTGCCCTTTAGCCCTGATCAAAAACTGCTGCATGTTCAGATAGATTACATCATATTGATTTAAATACTCCTCAAAAGTATCATCACTTTCTATTTTCAGCCCCGTGAACAACTCCCTTGAGTCACATCCACAGCTGTAATAAGCGGCAAGCATTTTCAGTGCCATGGATTTTCCAAAACGTCTCGGCCTGCTGACACAGATATATTTCTGCTCTGTGTTCATGCATTTATTCGTATATGCAATCAACCCTGTCTTGTCAACATAGATTTCAGAACGGATCGACATCCAAAAGCCTTTATTTCCAGGATTCAGATAAATTCCCATAAAGTCTCCCTCTCTGTTATGCTTATCATTTATATACCATACCAGCTTTGCCATACGATGTCTCTATCTACTCTTTTATTTTACTATGAACCCTTCCATTTATCAACAGCCTTTCTTTATAGTCCGGAGGCTTATCCCTCATGAGTCATCCTCCTTAAATATCATGTCATTAATATACCCCTATCTGTATTTTATCATGGCACTCATACAACCTTTGAGGAAAAGATATCTCCTTTACGGACGCATTCTTTGATTGCATATTCTCTTTTTGTGTGATACAATTAAGCCACACACAGAACATATTTTCGATTATATAGGAGAAAAGAAAGCCATGAACCAGCTATCTTTATTTGATATAAATTCCGGCGATTCTGCAGGACGAAATGACATGGGAAACAATGCCCCCGTAACAGCCGGTCCCCTGGCGGACCGGCTGCGGCCCACCACTCTGGAGGAATATGTGGGGCAGAAGCACCTGCTGGGCCCCGGCAAGATCCTGCGCCAGCTTCTGGAGCGGGATCAGATCCCCTCCATGATCTTCTGGGGGCCCCCGGGGGTGGGCAAGACCACTTTGGCCAGCATCATCGCAAACCGCACCCGCTCCGGCTTCGTAAACTTCAGCGCCGTGACCAGCGGCATCAGGGAGATCAGGGATATCATGAACCAGGCCCAGGAGAACAGGGCCTATGGCATCCGCACCCTGGTGTTCGTGGACGAGATCCACCGCTTCAACAAGGCCCAGCAGGACGCCTTCCTGCCCTATGTGGAGCGGGGCAGCATTACGTTGATCGGGGCCACCACGGAGAACCCCTCCTTTGAAATCAACGCCGCTCTGCTCTCCCGCTGCAAGGTGTTTGTGCTGAAGGAACTGACGGAAAATGATCTGGCCGGGCTTCTGTCCAGAGCCCTGACGGACAGGCGCAGCTTTGGCAGCGCCCGGATTCATATGGAACAGTCCCTGCTGCCGATCATTGCCGCCTTCGCCGACGGGGATGCCCGCACGGCGCTGAACACGCTGGAAATGGCCGTGCTGAACGGGGAGCTTGCCCCTGACGGCTCCGTGACCGTGACCAAAGAGACGCTGGAGCAGTGTCTGGGCAAAAAAACTTTGCTGTATGACAAAAAGGGCGAAGAACACTACAACCTGATCTCCGCCCTGCATAAATCCATGCGCAACTGTGACCCTGACGCCGCCGTCTACTGGCTGGCCCGGATGCTGGAGGCCGGGGAGGATCCCCTGTTTATCGCCCGCCGGCTGATCCGCTTTGCCAGTGAGGATGTGGGGCTGGCCGACCCCCAGGCCCTGCCCCTGGCAGTGTCCGCCTACCAGGCATGCCATTTCAACGGCATGCCCGAGTGCAACTTAAACCTGGCCCAGGCAGTGATCTATCTGTCCCTGGCCCCCCGTTCCAACGCCGTGTACCGGGCCTACGAGACCGCCAAGGCAGATGCCCTGACCCGCCTGAACCAGCCCGTACCCCTGGTGATCCGCAACGCCCCCACCGGTCTGATGGAGGAACTTCACTACGGAGAAGGTTATGTCTATGCCCATGACACCCAGGAAAAGATGGCCCGCATGACCTGCCTGCCGGAGGATCTGAAGGACCGCCGCTACTACCTGCCCACGGAGGAGGGGGCGGAATCCATACAGAAACAGCGCCTGGAGCAGAGCCGTGCTTTCCGGCTGGAGTTGACGGCGGATGAAACCACTGAGTCATAGACCAAATCACAACTGGATAAAACAGCGTGAAAGCATGAAATCCATCCGATTTCCACACTCCCAAAACTATGCGGGACATATATGACTCTAATATATAATAATTTAATGAGGTGATGTAAATGTGCAAATATGTGATTAAAGAAATGGAAAGTGATGAAGAAATTAACGGGAAAGGATATGTGCATTATAAATCCTGGCACGAAACATATACGGGTTTGGTTAATACAGAGTATATGGAAAAACTTACTCTTGAAAAATGTACAGAAATAGCACATAAATTTCGTGACAATATAATTGTTGCCAAAAACGGAAATCAGGTTATTGGTTTTGTCGGATATGGCACATACAGGGATGATACACTTCCTGATCATGGCGAAATATTTGCGATTTATGTTCTTAAAGAATATCAAAGCGAAAAAGTGGGATATGAATTAATGAAAGCCGCATTAGAAAAGCTTTCCGATTATAAAAGAATTGCTGTCTGGGTGCTGAAAGGTAATGATAGAGCAATTGGTTTCTACAAGAAGTACGGTTTTCGATTTGACGGAATGGAAGCGGAGATTATGCTTGGCACTCCGAGCACTGAGTTGCGAATGATTTATGAACGTCAGTAAGAAGATCGTAGCAAATCCAGTTGGTCTGGCAGTGATCCATGGTATATTACTGCCAGATAAACTGAATTCGCACTACTTTTTCAATGCTTTATAAACTTCCTTTGAAACAATGCCATAGCTTCCTAATCCGTATACAGAACGAACCCTGGGCAGAACATCTAGCGGATTACCATTTATATCTACATAACGTTCTCTAAGTACATCCCAAAAGCCCAAATCCATATTATTTTCTTGGGACGTTACCTCAACATTGCCAATAGTTTCAAAATATCCTTTTAACCATGGTTGTTTGTTGACTATTTGCGGAGCAATCAACAAGTTATTTGTTTCCAAGTCATATACGATCTCTTTTTGGGTAGAGCAATAATCGTATATAAATATTAAGAACATCCCTCTAATAAAAGAGTCATACGATTGTAGATCCGTTTTGATAACTTTTCCGTAATAAAATATTCCCAAAATAGGCTGAAGAATAAACATATCTCCAATACAAGGTTTTTTTCTGGATCTATTCATTTGTATCATTTGCATTTCATTCGCACCTCATTTCATACAAATGTGTAAGTAATTCGGGTTAGAGATAAAACACTGTGTTAACAACAGATTCTGCAAAATTATCTCTCTGTCCCCGGCTCCCCGTTCCAACGCCGTATACCGAGCCTACGAGACCGCCAGGGCGGACGCTATGACCTGCCTGAATCAGCCCGCGCCTCTGGTAATCCGCAGCGCCCCCACCGGGCTGATGGAGGAGCTTCACTGCAAAGAAGGTTATGTCCATGCCCATGACACCCAGGAAAAGATGGCCCGCATGACCTGTCTGCCGGAGGATCTGAAAAACCGCCGCTTCTGCCTGCCCACGGAGGAGGATGCGGAAACTATTCGAAAACAGCGCCTGGAGCGGAGAAATCATTTGGATTTCACGTTTTGATTTCGGTTTATCCAGGTTAACTACCTAACAATAATTTTCTAATGTACTTATTTACAGGCATCTGCTTCCGTCACCCATCGGGGAGTACAGCAGCATATCATGATTCACCGTCTCATAGAACAGGCGGCGGAACCGTTCAGAACGCTCCTGCTGCCCGGCAGCTACACTTGGCCCGGCCCCTCCCTGCTGCCCGGGCAGCACTCGTTCCTCCACCTGTCCCAGGGCCCACATGACTTTCGTCACCGTCGCCTCCAGCGTCATATCGTAAGCCTCCATCAGGTGAAAGTTCTCCTTAATGATCCGCCCTACCTTGTAAACCTCCATATCGCTGCCTTCGTGGGTCACCTGGGTAGCCATCATAACAATCTTTCCCGCATCCGTCCAGCGGCGTATTTCCATATAGAAGGGAACTTTCCCATATTCCGGAAGACCGCCCACACCAAATGCCTCTATCACCACGGCGTCATAATAGGGAAACAACCGCTCAAGTACCGAACCGTCCATACCCGGCATCAGCTTTAACAGCAGTACTTTCTCATTCAAGCTATGGTAAAATACTACCGGCCCCGCCGTCCGATCCTTGTCATCAATATAAAATACAATTCTTCCGTCACACAGCGCCGCCACATTGGGATAATTGATACTGGAAAAGGCATTATAACTCTTGGAGCGCTCCTTTTTGGCCCGGGTCCCGGCTATGGCATTGCCGCCAAACACAATATTTACCCCATGGGCCCTGTCGTCGGAGGCAAAGCGCAGGCTGTCCAGCAGGTTGGTCCTTGCATCTGTCACGGGCAGATTGATGGGCTTCTGGGAGCCGGTGATAACGATGGGCTTTTTGCTGTTCTGCACCAGATAGGACAGGGCGGCCGCCGTGAACGCCATGGTGTCCGTGCCGTGGCAGATCACAAATCCGTCATAGTATGCATACTGTTTTTCAATCAGCCCTGCCAGTTCCAGCCAATGCCTGGCATATATGTTGGTGCTGTCCAGGCTGAAGGGCTGGAGGATGTCCACCTGGCAGAACGCCTTATAATCCTCCACATACTGCAGCAAGTCCTCCGCCGCTATCTTGGGCGCAAGCCCCTCCTCCGTATACCCGGATGCGATGGTGCCCCCTGTGGCAATCAATAACACTTTTTTCATAATCCAGTCTTCTTTCCTCGTTTTTTCAATTTATACGGGTGTAAGCCTTTGTCTTTCTGTCATAACTGATTAGGCGATTGCGAAACTCCCGTTCAGGATACAGGGATTGGGCAATATATACAA